>DATEDK010000061.1:0-4504 GCA_035281685.1 Kiloniellales bacterium
CAGCTCGTGCGACCGGGCGCGCCGGTGATCTATGGCTCTTTCCTTTCCTCGCTGTCGCTGCGGACCGGGGCGCCGACCTTCGGTATGCCGGAGCCCTCGCTGGCGCATCTCGTCGTGGGACAGCTCGCGCGGCGCCTCGGCGTGCCCTTGCGCTGCGGCGGAGCGCTGACCGGCTCGAAGCTGGCCGACGCGCAGGGGGCGCAGGAGTCGGCCGATGCGCTGATGACCGCCTGCATCGGCGGCGCCAACTTCATCCTGCATGCCGCCGGCTGGCTCGAGGGCGGCCTGACCATGGGCTACGAGAAGTTCGTGCTCGACTGCGACCACCTCGGCATGATGCACACCTTCCTCGCCGGACTGGCGCTCGACGAGAACGCCATGGCGCAGGAGGCCTACCGCGAGGTCGGCATCGGCAAGCATTACCTCGGTGCCGGCCACACGCTGAAGAACTACGAGACCGCCTTCTACGACAGCGAGCTCGCCTCCAACGAGTCCTTCGAGCAGTGGCTCGAGGAGGGCAGCCGGGACGCCAACGTGCGTGCCGCCGAGCGGGTGAAGAAGCTGCTGGCGGGCTACGAGCCGCCCCCGATCGATCCCGGCCAGCGCGAGGCTATCGAGGACTACCTCGGCCGCCGCAAGGCGGCGCTGCCTGACGCCTGGCACTGAGAGAGCCTCCGCATGGACAGTCACGCGCGAGTGGTGATCGTCGGCGGCGGCGTGGTCGGCTGCTCGATCCTCTATCACCTGGCCAAGCTCGGCTGGACCGACTGCCTGCTGATCGAGCGCAACGAGCTGACCTCCGGCTCGTCGTGGCACGCCGCCGGCGTGATCCACACGATCAACGCCGACCCCAACATCGCGCGGCTGCAGAGCTACACCATCCAGCTCTACAAGGAGATCGAGGAGCTCTCCGGCCAGTCCTGCGGCATCCACCGCCCCGGCGGCATCTATCTCGCCTCGACCCCGGAGCGGCTCGACTATCTGAAGCAGGAGCGTGCCAAGGCCCGCTACATGGGCCTCGACACGGACTTCATCACGCTGGAAGAGGCGCGCAGCCTGAATCCGCTGATCGATCCGCGGCAGTATCTCGGCGCGCTCTTCGAGCCGGTGGACGGTCACGTCGATCCGGCCGGCGTCACGCAGGCCTACGCGAAGGCGGCGCGCAAGCTGGGCGCGAAGATCGAGCGCTTCTGCCCGGTCACCGCGACCCGCCCGCGCGCCGACGGCGGCTGGGAGGTCGAGACGAGGAACGGCAGGGTCACCTGCGAGTACCTGGTGAACGCCGCCGGCCTCTGGGCGCGCGAGGTGGGGCAGCTCGCCGGCGTCGTGCTGCCGGTGCAGCCGATGGAGCACCACTACCTGATCACCGAGGCGATCCCCGAAGTGGTGGCACACGGCAAGGAGGTCGCCGTCACCGTCGACTACGAGGGCAACGCCTACACCCGTCAGGAGCACGACGGCCTGCTGCTCGGCACCTACGAGCCCGGCTGCGTGCCCTGGGCGGTCGAAGGCACGCCGCTCGACTTCGGCCACGAGCTGCTGCCGAGCGACCTCGATCGCGTCGCCGACCGGCTGGAGATCGCCTTCGAGCGCATGCCGGCGCTCGGGCGCGCCGGCATCAAGAAGGTGGTCAACGGCCCCTTCACCTTCGGCCCGGACGGCAACCCGCTGATCGGCCCGGTGCCGGGCCTTCGAAACTACTGGGTCGCCGTCGGCGTCATGGCCGGCTTCTGCCAGGGCGGCGGCGTCGGCCTCTGCATGGCCGAATGGCTGGTGAACGGCGAGCCCGGGATCGACGTCTGGGGCATGGACGTCGCGCGCTTCGGCGAGTACGCGACCTTCGAGTACGGCACGCTGAAGTCGGCGGAGAACTACACGCGGCGCTTCCTCATCTCCTATCCGAACGAGGAAATCCCGGCGACGCGGCCGATGAGGACGACGGCGCTTTACGACCGCTTCAAGTCACGCGGCGCGCTGATGGGCGTCGGCTTCGGCCTGGAGCATGCGCTCTGGTTCGCGCCGTCACCGGAGCGGGCGCGCGAGCGGCCGACCTTCCGGCGCTCCGACGCCTTCCCCCACATCGCCGAGGAATGCCGCGCGGTGCGCGAGGGCGTCGGCCTCCTGGAGATCGCCAACTACGCCAAGCACGAGGTGAAGGGGCCGGGCGCGGCCGCCTATCTCGACCGCCTGATGACAAATCGTCTGCCGCCGCCGGGCCGCCTGGTGCTGTCGCCGCTGCTGACGCCCAAGGGCAAGCTCTATGGCGACCTCACCATCGGCTGCCTCGACCCGGAGACCTACTGGATCTTCGGCTCGGGCGCGGCCCAGAACATGCATCGCCGCTGGTTCGAGAAGCACCTGCCGCCCCAGGGAACATCTGGCGGAGTCAGCTATCGCAATGCCACCGATGCGCTGCACGGCCTCTCCATCGCCGGGCCGCGCGCCCGCGAGCTGCTCCAGCGGGTGACCCGCGCCGATGTCTCCAACGAGGCCTTCCGCTTCCTCGACATCCGGCCGACGACTGTCGGCCGCGTGCCGGCGCTGGTGGCGCGCGTCTCCTTCACCGGCGAGCTCGGCTACGAGATCTACGTGGCGCCGCAGTTCCAGCTCTCGCTCTTCGACTCGCTGGAGGAGGCGGGCCGCGACCTCGGCCTCCGGCTCTTCGGCGGCCGCGCGCTGATGTCGCTGCGGCTGGAGAAGAACTGGGGCGTTTGGACGCTCGACTTCCGGCCCGACTTCACCGCCGCGCAGTCCGGCCTCGACGCCTTCGTGCGCTTCAACAAGCCGGTCGACTTCATCGGCAAGGCGGCGGCCGCGGCGGAGAAGGCGAAGGAGCCGGACATCCGCCTGGTGACGCTGACGGTCGACAGCGACGACGTCGACGCCTGGCGCGACGAGCCGATCTTCCATGGAGCAGAGTGCGTCGGCTACGTCACCTCCGGCGGATTCGCGCACTGGACCCAGCAGAGCGTGGCGCTGGGCTACGTGCCAGCGCCTCTCGCGGCCGACGGCACGGCGCTCGGGGTCGAGATCCTGGGGCGCATCTACCCCGCCCGCGTGCAGGCCCGGCCGCTCTACGATCCAGACGGCACCCGCATGCGCAGCTAGGCGCGGCGTGAGCGCCCGCCGCTCGTCTGGGTGAGCGGCACGAAGTCGTACTCTCCGATCCCCTGAAGGACGAGGAAGGTCGCCGACGCCTCCCCGCCATTGGTGACGAGATGCGGCCGGCGTGGCGCGACCGTGTAGGTCTCGCCGGGGCCCAGCCGTACCTCTTCCTTGGGGTCCTGCAGAAACAGGCGCAGGCTGCCTTCGAGCACGTAGAAGGTGTCCTGGATCCTGCTGTGATAATGCCAGGGCACCGTCTGTGTCTTCGAGATCTGCAGCTCCTGGATGCGGAAACCCGGCCGCGCCGCGTGCTGATCGCGCCGCTCGACCTCGTAGAGATGCGCGCTGTCTTTGACTGCCTCCATCGGTGCCTCCATCGTCAGGCGCGGATGATCGGCCTGCCCAGGCCGGCCGTCATCCATCGTGATGGCGGAGGCCCTGGTTTTGAAGTGGCATCGGCGCCACGCCTGTCCCATCCTTCGGGCCCCTTGAGCAACGGTACTACATCGACCCATGTCCGATCCCCTGTTGCAGCCCTACCGGCTGAAGCACCTCACGCTGAAGAACCGCATCTTCTCCACCGCGCACGAGCCGGCCTTCACCGAGGACGGCCTGCCGACCGACCGCTACCGCCTCTATCACGTCGAGAAAGCCAAGGGCGGCATGGCGATGACCATGATCGCCGGCTCGGCGATCGTGGCGCCGGACTCGCCGGCACCCTTCGGCAACGTCCGCGTCTGGGACGACGACGTCGTGCCCTGGCTGAAGCGCCTCGCCGACGAGTGCCACGACCACGACTGCAAGGTGATGATCCAGCTGACGCACCTCGGCCGGCGCACCAATTGGAACCGCGGCGACTGGCTGCCGGTGATCGCGCCTTCGGCCGAGCGCGAGCCGGCGCACCGCGCCTTTCCGAAGGTGATGGAGGACTTCGACATCGAGCGCGTGACGCTGGCCTACGCCGATGCGGCCGAGCGCATGAAGGCGGCGGGCCTCGACGGCTTCGAGATCCAGTCCTACGGCCACCTCTTCGACGCCTTCTGGTCGCCCTTCACCAACCAGCGGACCGACGAGTGGGGCGGCAGTCTGGAGAACCGCCTGCGCTTCTCGCTCAAGGTGATCGACGCGGTGCGCGAGCGCATCGGGCCCGACTACCTCTTCGGCCTGCGCATGACCTGCGACGAGGATCGCGCGGTCGGCATCGGCAAGGAGGAGGGGATCGAGATCGCCCGGCGCATGGTGGCGACCGGCAAGATCGACTTCATCAACGTGATCCGCGGCTCGATCGAGACCGACAACCAGATGGCCAACCTGATTCCCAACATGGGAGCGCGCAGCGCTCCGCATTTGGACTTCGCCGCGGAGGTGAAGCAGGCAACCGGCTTTCCCACGTTCCATG
>DATEDK010000062.1:0-2400 GCA_035281685.1 Kiloniellales bacterium
GGACCCTCGTCTACGAGCAGGCGCTCGTCATCGGCGAAGCGCTGCGGGAGGCGACGGGGACCGAGCTCACCGTCGAACCCCGCGACAGCGATCTCGCACGGGCCGAGCTGTTGCGGAGCGGCGCCGTCGACTTCGCGGTCACCGCGGTCGCCGGATCCTTGGCGGCGCAGGAAGGTGTGTTCGACTTCGCCGCCAAGGACTGGGGCCCGCAGAAAGTGCGGCTGGTCCTCGCCAGCAGCGGCGAGCCGTTCAACTATGCGATCGCGATCGCCGGCGATCTCGGCATCGACAGCTATGCCGGCCTGAAGGGCAAGCGCGTGGCCTGGTACAGCAACTACCCCGTGGTCAACGTGAACACCGAGGCCTATCTCGCCTATGGCGGACTGACCTGGGACGACGTGCAGCGGGTGGAGATCGCCGGCTACTTCGCCGAAGCGCTGCAGGCCATGGCGGAGGGCAAGGTGGACGCCGCCTTCGCCTTCGCCAGGGCCGATGGAACCAACCCGCCGCAAGCCGGGTCGCGCGGGCTCGTCTGGCCGCGTCTCGACTCGAGCGATGCCGCGGCGATGGCGCGGATGGAGGCGGTTGCGCCCTACTTCGTGCCGCACGACGCAGCCGACGACGCTCCGCACGACGGGGCGCACTACCCCTACGCCTTTCTCGTTGCCGCGGCGGAGACGGACGCCGACCTCGTCTACAACATGGCGAAGGCGCTGGTGGTCCTCTTTCCGCGCTACCAGGGGGAGGCCTTCGCCATCGACGGCTGGCACATCGACGAGCAGGACCTGCTCTGGTTCGTCCCCTACCACGAGGGAGCGATCGCCTACTTCCGGGAGCACGGCGTGTGGACAGCGGCGGCCCAGGCGCACAACGACAAGCTGATCGCGCGCCAGGAGGCGCTGGCAGCAGCCTGGGAGGCCCTGAAGGCGGAGGCTCCAGCCGACTGGCAAGGCGCCTGGACCGAGCGCCGCCGTCAGGCGCTCGAGGCGGGGGGATTCCAGCCCTTGTTCTAGGCTGCCCCGCGGCGGTCCGACGGCGGCGGCCATCCGGTCGCGCTTTCCAACGAGGAGAAGGCCTGTGCGCACTGCGGCGATCCTTCCCATCCTGCTGAGCCTCGCTGTGGCGGCCTGCGCGGGCGATGGCTCCACCGCCGCCGTGGCGAGTTTCGATTGCGCCAAGGCGGCCGATCCGATCGAGCTTTCGATCTGCGAGGACCCGCAGCTTTCTCGTCTCGACAGCGAGCTCGCGGCCATCTACACGCGCGCCGAGGCCGACGGGGACTCGGTGCCCTCGGGCAACGACCTCCGCATCGCGCAGCGGCAGTGGGTCGCCACGCGCAACCGCTGCGGCGCCGAGGCCGACCCGCGGGGCTGCCTGGTCAAGGCCTATGCCGCGCGCATCCAGCAGCTGCGGATGGGCAGCGCGGCCGCGCGCTGGCCCGAGGCGGAGGGCATCACCTTCGGACCCTTCGCCGCGCAGTGCGCCGGGATCGCGGACCCGCTGGTCGCCACCTTCATCAACGCCGAGCCGAACCTGGTTTACCTGAGCTGGAGCGAAGGGACCGTCGTGCTGACGCAGGCGATGAGCGCTTCGGGCGCCCGCTACGCGGACGCGACCGAGAGCACGGTCTTCTGGAACAAGGGCGACAGCGCGCTCTTCCAGCGCCCGGGCGCCAGCGAAACGAGCTGCACGCTGGAGCGGATTTGAGCGACTAGGAAGGCGGCCGCACCAGCAGGCGGCGGGCAAGGCAGGAGCCGAGCCCGCAGAGGCCGATCACCAGGCCCATCGGCATTGCGGTGCCGTTTTCCAGCGCGCCGACGCCCAGCGCCGCACCGGCACCGATACCGAACTGCAGCACGCCCAGGAGCGCCGAGGCCGCGCCCACGCCCTGGTGCTGGGTCAGAAGCGCCAGAGCCGGCAGGTACATGTCGATGGAGAGCGGCGCGAAGGCGGTGAGCGCGCCCAGGATGAGCACGATCTCGAGGCGGCTGCGCTGGTGCGGCGAGGACATGCGCGGAGGCTAGGGGCGCGGCGCTGCAGCGAGACCCTACGCAAGCGCGGGGCGGCGATGCGATGAACCAACCGCCCCTCACCCTGTCCCTCTCCCCGCTTTCGCGGGGCGAGGGGACGGCAGCGTCGCCATCGGGCCAGGGGTCCCCTCGCCCTGCTTGCGGGGAGAGGGACAGTTGGTTCAGTCCGTCGTCACAAGAACGGCACGACCGTCGACACGACGAGCAGCAGCGCGAAGGTCCAATTGATCCAGCGCTGCGTCCTGGGGCGCGTGACCAGCCGCGACAGCAGCGCGCCGAGATGCACCCAGAGCGTGGTGGCGAAGAGGATCGGGCCCAGCAGGATCACGCTTTTCCAGAGTGCATCGGCGAGCGGATCGGCGGGCTGCAG
>DATEDK010000063.1:0-2123 GCA_035281685.1 Kiloniellales bacterium
TCGGCCATGACGACCGTGTCGCCCGACCAGACGGCGGTGCCGCCATATGCGCTGAAGCCTGGTGCCGGCTTGAAGCGCTCGGCGGTCCGCTCGGCATCCTGCCAATAGCCCTGTGCCACCAGCGGGCCGGCATGGACAAGCTCGCCCTCCTCCGCCGGCGCGGCTTCGCTGCCATCGTCGCGCACGATCATCACCTCGGCGAAGGGGACGGCAGTGCCGACGCTGTCGGGATGCAGGTCGACCAAGGCGGGATCGAGGCTGGTCGAGCGGAAGGCTTCGGTCAGGCCGTACATCAGGTGCACGCGCGCCTTCGGGAACAGGCTGCGCAGCTTGCGGACCAGCGCCAAGGGGAGGTGCCCGCCGCTGTTGGTCAGGGTGCGCAGGCTTGCGCCCTCTCCGCCCGACCAGTCGGCCTCGGCCAGCTGGTGCCAGAGCGGCGGCACGCCGGCCAGCACGGTGACGTCATGACGCCCAACGGCGCGGACCACGTCGCGAGGCAGGAGGTAATCGAAGGCGATCGAGCATCCGCCCGCCGCCCAGGTGGCAAGCAGCTGGCTCTGGCCATAGTCGAAGGCGAGCGGCAGGACGCAGAGGGTGCGGTCGCCGGGACCAAGGCCCAGGTAATGCGCGACGCTGATGGCCCCCAGCCATAGATTGGCGTGGGTCAGCATCACGCCCTTGGGCAGGCCGGTCGAGCCGGAGGTGTAGAAGAGCGCGGCAAGCGTGCCGGGGTCGTGCGATGAGGCCGGCAAAGCCTCATCCCCGTCGCGCCAATCTTCGAGCGCGATTGCCTTGGCGTCAGCCAGGCCGTCCAGAGTCTCCAGCCGCGCCTGGTTGACGATCAGCAGCCGGGCGCCGCTGTCGGCGAGGATGTGGACGGCCTGGGCTCGGCGAAGGACGGGGTTGATCGGCACGTGGACGAGGCCAGCGCGCGCCGCGGCGAGGGGAAGCAGGCACGCGAGCCGGGTCTTGCCCATCCAGCTGGCGATCCGGTCGCCGGGCGCGAGGCCGGCCTTCAACAGCGCCGCGGCGATGCGGCCAACCTGCTCGTTCAGCTCGGCATAGGAGAAGGACTGGCCGTCGGCCACCAGCGCCGGCGCGCTGGCTTCGCCCCGCAGCGCGAGATGGTCGAGCGGAAATGGTGTCGGATCGGGCCCCGCCATGGCGTTCGCCTAGCAGAGCTTGCCCGCATGCGTAACAAGCCCTAGGGGGCGCGGCGATGCAGCAGCCTGCTCAATCGTTCACCGAGAATGACGCGGCCGATGTCGCGCTGCGCGGCCTGCTCGCGGACGTGCTCGGCCTGCCGGAAAGCCGCGTCGCTTCGTTCAACGGCGGCACGCACCTGTTCGGCGCCTTGCCGGAGTTCGATTCGATGGCGGTCGCTAACCTGCTGACTGAGATGGAAGAGCGCCTCGGTTTCCTGATCGAGGACGACGAGGTCGAGGCCGAGGATTTCATGACCTACGGCCGCTTGCTGCATTTCGTGCGGCGGAAGCTCGCGTAGCTACTCCGCGGCTAAGGCCTCGTACTCTTGGGCAGCTAAAAACTTCTCCGCATCCAGCGCAGCCATGCAGCCGGTGCCGGCGGCGGTCACTGCCTGGCGGTAGATCTTGTCCATGACGTCGCCGCAGGCATAGACGCCGGGGATGCTGGTCCGGGTCGATCCTATTTCGACCTGGATATAGCCGTCCTTGTCGAGCTCGAGCTGGTCCTTGAATAATTCGGTCGCCGGCGAATGGCCGATGGCGACGAAGGCTCCCTCGACGTCGATCTTGCTGAGCGCGCCGGTCTGCGTGTCGCGAAGCTGGAGGCCGGTCAGCGCCTCGGGCATGCCGCCCGAGAGGAATTCGACCACCTCAGCGTTCCAGATGACCTTGATGTGCGGGTTGGCGAACAGCCGGTCCTGAAGGATCTTCTCGGCGCGCAACGCATCGCGGCGGTGGATCAGGGTCACGTCCTGGCTGTGGTTCGTCATGTAGATGGCTTCCTCGACAGCGGTATTGCCGCCGCCGATCACCGCCACTTTCTTGCCGCGGTAGAAGAAGCCGTCGCAGGTCGCGCAGGCGGAAACCCCCCTGCCCTTCATTTGCTCTTCAGAGGGAAGGCCGAGATACTTGGCCTGC
>DATEDK010000064.1:0-2432 GCA_035281685.1 Kiloniellales bacterium
ACCGTGGTCTGGGAGGTCGTGCGCTATCCCGTCATGCTCGACGCGGTGACGGCGCTAGGCGCCTCGCCATCCGAGGATGCGGTCCGCGCGGCGATCGCCGACCAGCCAGCCGAGGCGCAGGAGGCGCTGCTGCAGCTCTGGGCAAGACAACCCGACATGCTCGCCGCGGCACACGACATCCGCCTGCAGGCCGAGCAGCAGGTCGACGCTCTGCTCGCACAGCAGCCGCTCAACGTCGAAAGTGCCTTCCGCCTGGTGATCGAGCATCCCGAGGCGCTGGCGGCGATGAACGAGAGGCCGGATCTCGTCGAGCGCATTGCCGAGGTCTATCAGCGCGACAAGGTGCATGTGCTGGCGCGGCTGGAGGAGGTGTCGAAGCAGATCGACAAGGAGTACGACGAGGCGGTGCAGTCCTGGGCACAGCAGCTCGAAGCCAATCCGGAGGCGACGCAGCAGCTGATCGCCGCCAGCCGGGCCTATGCCGAACAGGAGCATCTGCCGCCGAGCGAGCCGGTGGAGGCCGACCCCACCACCGAGGTCGATGTCGACTCCACCGAGGCCGACGTCGATGTCGACGTGACGGTCAACACCAGCGCGGAGACGTCCGCGCCGGCTCCGGGCGAGACGGCCGCGGGATACGTCGAGCCCTATCCCTACTACTACGGTCCGCCACCGGGCTACGACGACTACTACCCCTACTATGCCTATGACTACGACGGCTACTACATCAACGAGATCGGCGAACTCATCGTCACCGGCCTCGTGACCTACGCCTTCGTCGACTGGGTCTTCGACGACCGTTACGACTGGTGGGACGACTATCCGGACTTCTCGAGCGAGCTCGTCGTCAACGTCGACCGCGACAACATCTGGATCGGCGGCGGCAACGAGCGCGTGCGCGAGTGGCGGGACGAGCGCGTCGACCAGCTCCCGGCGGGCTGGTTCGAGAACGACGGCGACCTGCGCGGCCGCATGAAGGACTACGCAAACTCGAACGAAGACTTCAAGAAATGGCGCGAGCAGGGCGGCGGCGACGGCAAGTTCGAGGACTTCGTCAAGGATCGCGGCGACCAGTACCCGGCACTGCGCGACCACGAACAGAAGCTGAAGGAACGCAAGGGCGGCAGCAAGGAACAGCTCGGCAACCTGATGGCCGGCGACAAGGGTGGCAACAAGAACCTGAAGGGCAAGCTGGACAAGCAGAACGTCCTGGGCGGCGTCGACCCGGGCAAGAAGAAGGACAAGCTCGGCGGCGGCGAAAGCAAGCTGCTCGCCAAGGACAAGGGCCAGGGCGGCTTCGTCAAGGAGGGCGACAAGAAGGGCAACGTGAAGCTGCAGAAGCAGGACAAGACCAAGAAGGTCAAGGAGAAGAAGAAGCGCCAGAACGAGAGCTGGAAGGGCAAGAAGGGCAAGGGCAAGAAGGGAAAGAAGAAATGAGCCCCGCGCGACTGGGCCGGGTCGTCGCCTCGCCGTCGGTCAGTCCCTGACCGGATTGGGATGGTCCAGCCCGGCGACGCCGCGCATCGCGCGCCGGCGCAGCGCGTGAACGTGCAGCAACGGAAAGCCGAAGTTGTCGCGCAGCCAGCGCACCAGCGGCCGCTGCGTGGCGATCAGCCGCGTGAAGTTCTCGGTCAGGCGCAGCACGCCGCGCGCGACCGACCGCCGGCCCGGGGCATAGCGCGCGAGCTCGCCTCTGGCGGCGAGGCTAGCGAAGACGCAGGCGTCCTCGATGCCGAGGTTCATGCCGCGCGCGCCGATCGGCGAGTGGATGTGCGCGGCGTCGCCGGCCAGGTACACGGCGCCCTGCGTGAAGCGCTCGGCCAGCCGGTAGCTGACCTGGAACGAGCTCTCCCAATCGAGCCGCTCGATCTTGGACGAGGGGGGCAGGCGCTCGGCCGGCTTCTCCTCGATGCCGATCAGGCGGTAGCAGCCCTCCTCCGGCAGCGGAATGCAGGCGAGCGGCCGGCGCCCGCGCATCAGCGCGAAGACCTCGTCGTGCGGGAAACCCCAGGCGAGCTTGGCGTCGATCATGTGGAAGGTCTGCGGCGCGCGCGTGCCCGGAAAGCCGATGCTCAGCGCTTTGCGCAAGGTCGAGTGCGCGCCATCGGCCGCCAGCACATGGTCGGCCGCGACCGTGCTGTCCTCGCCGTTGCGGCGCAGCAGCACGCGGTTGCCCTCCGGGCCGGCGGCGACACCCAGCGCCTCGATGCCCCGCTCGACAGCGACGCCACGCTCGGCCAGTGCCTGCTCGAGGATCGCCTCGGTGCGGCTCTGCGGCAGCCCGAGCAGGAAGTTGAAGCGGCTTTCCAGCTGCTTGAACTTGATCTTCACCAGCGCGCGGTGCGCGCCGACGATGCGGAAGCGCTTGATGCGCAGGCCCTCGGCCAGCAGCCGCTCGGTCACGCCGGAGGCCTCGAGCAGCTCCAGCGAGC
>DATEDK010000065.1:0-4796 GCA_035281685.1 Kiloniellales bacterium
CTGCTTGATGAAGCCGTAGACCTGGCTGAGGCCGAGTCCCGTCCCCTGCCCCACCTCCTTGGTCGAGAAGAACGGCTCGAAGGCGCGGTCCCTCACCTCGGGCGTCATGCCCTCGCCGTTGTCGGTGACCGAGATCAGCACGTATTGGCCGGGCGTCACTTCCGGATTCATCCGGGCATAGTCCTCGTCGAGGAAGGCGTTGCTGGTCTCGATGGTCAGCTTGCCGCCGTTCGGCATGGCGTCGCGCGCGTTGATCGCAAGGTTCAGCAGCGCCGCCTCGAGCTGGTTGGTGTCGACCTCGACAGGCCAGAGGCCACCGCCGCCGACCGCCTCGATCTCGATCTCCTCTCCCAGCGTGCGCTGCAGGAACTCGGCCTCGCCCGCGATCAGCCGGTTCACGTTGATCGGCTTCGGTGCCAACGGCTGCCGGCGGGAGAAGGCGAGAAGGCGCTGCGTCAGCGTCGCGGCGCGGCGCGCGCCCTTGACCGCGTTGTCGATCGCGCTGCGGACCTTCTCCAAGCCATCGGTGCCGTTGGCGGCCGCCCGCTCCGCGATCTGCAGGTTGCCCAGAATCACGGTCAGCAGATTGTTGAAGTCGTGTGCCACGCCACCGGTGAGCTGGCCGATGCCCTCCATGCGCTGCAGCTCGATCAGGCGCCGCCGGGCTTCCTCGAGCTGCTGCTCGGCCAGCTTCTTCTCGGTGAAGTCGCGCGTGATCTTGGCGAAGCCGACCAGGCGGCCGGCGTTGTCGCGGATCGCGTCGATCAGCACCGAGCCCCAGAACTGCGTGCCGTCCTTGCGCACGCGCCAACCTTCGGCCTCGAACTTGCCGCGCTCCGCAGCCGTGGCCAGAGCCCGCTCCGGCACGCCGGCGGCGCGGTCGCTCTCGGTGTAGAAGCGCGAGAAGTGCTGCCCCACGATCTCATCCGCGCGATAGCCCTTGATGCGCGCGGCGCCGGTATTCCAGCTGGTGACGTGGCCGGCCGGATCCAGCATGTAGATGGCGCAGTCGCCGACGCCCTGGATCAGCACCTGGAGCTGCGCGTCGTTGAAGGCGAGCTGCCGCTCTGCCTGGCTGCGGCCAGCCATCTCGCTGGTGAGCTGGGTCGCCGCCTCTCCGATGCGGGCTTCGAGAGCCGCCTGCAGGCGGCGAAGCTGCTCTTCGGCGGTCTTGTGGTCCTCGATGTCGAAGCAGTAGCCGGCGTAGCCGAGGAAGCTCCCGTCGCGAGCGAAGCGCGGCACGCCAAGCTCCTGGAACCAGCGGTACCCGCCGCTGGCATGGCGCACGCGGTACTGCACCCGGATCGGTCGGCGCGTCGGGAACTCCGCGTCGTAGACCGCGAGCTCGCGCCGCAGGTCGTCCGGATGCAGGCTCTCGCGCCAACCCTGCCCGACCTGTTCAGCGAGGGTCCGGCCGGTGAACTGAAGCCAGGGCTGATTGAACCAGATACAGCGACGCTCGGTGTCGGTGACCCAGAGCATGATCGGTGCCGCGTCCATGATCTCGCGAAAACGCGGATCGATGCCGCCCGGCGGTTCGTCGGGTGTCGAAGGCGGAGCGGACATCAACCTTCCAATCACGCGCTGGCCGACAGTCCGCCGAACCGACCGCCAGCTGCGTCGGCCTAGCCTCCTGCCGACGGGAGGGCCTCAGCGATCACGGCTTCCAGGTCCCTGAGCTCGAACGGCTTGTGCAGGATCGGCCGATCGCGGAAGCGCTCGTCCAGATCGCTGCGACCGTAGCCGGTCGTGCAGGCGAAGGGAATGCCGCGCTCGCTCAGCCGATCGGCCACGCCGCGCGCGCTCTGCCCGTTCAGGTTCATGTCGATGAGGGCGAGGTCGAACCGTCCGCCGTCGACGACGGCCAGCGCCTTGTCGACCGTCGCCACCGTGGCCACCACGTCATGACCAAGCTCCGCCAACATCTCCTCGAGGAGCGTGGCGATGAGCCACTCGTCTTCGACGACGAGAACGCGCTGCGAAGACCGCCGTGCCTCCACGTGCTGCATCCCCTGTGTTTGTCCCGCGCCGGAGGGGATTATGAGATCAATGCCGCGCCGGCCGGCAAGGGCCCGGAATCCAGGATATTTTGCAGTCGCCATGGAACTCATTCAACTTGGTTATGGAACCTGCCAGCGGAGGCCGCGGTTAGGCATTACGGGAAGACGCCGTCTGCCGGGACTGCCGTCCAGGCAGCGCCGCCGTCCTCTGGGGATGGGCTTTCAATGCTTCGGCCGATCCCCGGCTCATGGATGATGCTCCTAAGGCCGCAGCGGCCATGACGCCTGACGGCAGCATCCGCTGCGGCCCTTTTTCCGTCATCGACCTTTGAAGGCAGGCGAGCGCTTCTCCAGGAAGGCGCGGCGGCCCTCGGCATAGTCCTCGCTCGCCATGCACCGCGCGACCGCAGCCTCGGCCACCGCCAGATCGGCCTCGCCGGTGGCGAGCGCGTTGATGACGGCCTTCGCCGCCGCCATGGTCAGCGGCGCGTTCGCGCCCAGCTCGGCGGCGATGCCGCGCACGAAGCCGTCGAGCTCGGCCGCGGGCTTGACCGCGTTCACCAGTCCCATGGCGAGCGCCTCGCCGGCGCCGTAGCGCCGGGCGGAGAAGAGGATCTCGCGGGCCGCGGCATGGCCGACGGTCGCGACCAGGCGGCGCGTGCCCTCGGCGCCGTAGCCGAGCCCGAGCCGCGCCGCCGGGATCGCGAAGCGCGCGCTCTCCTCGCAGTAGCGCAGGTCGCAGGCGAGCGCCACCGCGAGCCCGCCGCCGATGCAGAAGCCTTCGATCTGCGCGATCACCGGCTTCGCCACCGTGGCGAGCGCGCGGTAGGCCGCCGCGTTCGTCCGGTCGTAGGCGGCGATCTGCGCGGCGCTGTCACGTTTTTGGCCGAACTCCGAGATGTCGGCGCCGACCGAGAAGGCCTTGCCGCCCGCCCCCTGCACGACGATGCAGCGGACCGTCTCATCGGCGGCGAACTCGCCGACCGCCGCCGGAATGGCGGCCCACATCGCGGCATTCAGCGAGTTCAGCTTGGCGGGGTTGTCCAACACCAGCCGACCAACTGCGCCGTCGCGCTCCGCCCTCAGCCTGCCTTCGCTCATCGTTCCTCTCAGATCACCTTGTCCGCCCTCAGCGCTGCGATCTCCTCGGCCGTCAGGCCGAGGTCGCGCAGGATCTCCTCGCTGTGCTCGCCCGGCGGGCCCTGGCTGCGCCGCATGCGGGCCGGCGTGCGCGAAAGAGAGATCGGCGGCCCCACCAGCATCCGACTGCCGCCCGCGCCGTCCGGCACCGCAGCCGCAAGTCCGAGGTGGCGCACCTGCGGGTCGGCGAAGACCTGGTCCATGGTGTAGATCGGCCCGCAGGGCACGCCCGCGGCATTCAGCGTGCCGATCAGCGTCTGGGCATCGAGCCTTGCCGTACGCTCGGCGATGGCGGCGTTCAGCGCGACGCGGTTCTGCGAGCGCTGCGGGCCGGTCGCGAAGTCGGCCGCCTCTGCCAGCGCCGGTGCGCCCAGTGCCGCGCAGAGCTTCGCGAACATCGCATCGCCGACCGAGCCGATGTTCACGAAACCGTCGGCGGCGGGGTAGACGCCGGTCGGCATGGTGGTCGGGTGATCGTTGCCGGCCTGCGCCGGTACCGTCCCGTCCACCAGCCAGCGCGCCGCCTGGAAATCCATCAGTGCGACCATGGCGCCGAGCAGCGAGCTCTGCACCCACTGGCCGCGGCCCGAACGATGGCGCTCCTCGAGCGCGATCAGGATGCCGAGCGCCGCGAAGAGCCCGGCGCCGAGATCGGCGATCGCGGTCCCTGCGCGCATCGGGCCCTCGCCCGGCCTGCCGGTGACCGCCATCAGCCCGCCCATGCCCTGCGCCACCTGGTCGAAGCCGGGGCGGTCGCTGTAGGGGCCGGTTTCCCCGAAGCCGGAGATCGAGGCGTAGACGAGGCGCGGGTTCAGCGCCGCCAGCGTGGCGTAGTCGATACCCAGGCGATGCTTCACCGCCGGGCGCCAGTTCTCCACCAGCACGTCGGCGGTGCCGACGAGTTGCTTCAGGAGATCAACGCCGCGCGGATCCTTCAGGTTCAGCGTGAGCGAGCGCTTGTTGCGGTGCAGGTTCTCTGCATCGGAGCCGTGGCGGTTGCCCAGCATGTCGTCGCCTTCGCCGGCGGGCTCGATGCGGATCACGTCGGCGCCCCAGTCGGCGAAGCACCGCACGCAGGAGGGCCCGGCGCGCACGCGAGTCAGATCGAGCACCCGGAGGTGAGCCAGGGCATCCATGGGGCTGGAGCCTAGCCGCCGCCGCTGTGCGCCTGCCAGCGGCCGCTTTCCGCCTGGTGGAAGAAGTCCTCGACCAGGCGGTTGAAGAGGGCCGGCTCCTCCAGGTTGGTCAGGTGCCCGCTCTTCGGCAGCACCGCCAGCGCCGCGCTCGGCACGGTGCGCTTCAACATCAGCCCCGGCTCCAGCACCGCGTCGTCCTCGTCGCCCGCCACGACCAACAGCGGCACGGCGAGCGCCGCGAGCCTGTCCTTGAGGTCGTAGAGCGAGGGGCGCCGCGCCTGGTAGCCCAGCATGGTGTTGGCCGAGCCCAGCGCCGAGTGTTCGGCGAAGCCGGAAAGGAAAGCCGCGAAGCCGCGCGGGTCCTTGTCGCGCAGCTGCAGGCGCGCGGGCGAGTGGCCATAGGTCGCGGCCGCGTGCGCCATGCCCTTGTCGAGCATTTGGCGCGCCAGGTCTCGTGCAGACTGCTGGAAGGCAGCGCGTCCGTCGGGATGCGCACCGTAGCCGCAGCCCGCCGTCACCA
>DATEDK010000066.1:0-2438 GCA_035281685.1 Kiloniellales bacterium
GGATCCGCAGAAACAGCTGAAGCTGATCCGCGAGCGCGTCGAGCGCGCCCTGCCGCGTGCGCGGGGCCTGCCCGTGGTCACGCTCTCGGCGCTGCAGGGCGGCAAGAAGCTCGACCGCCTGCTCGACGCCTGCCTCCAGGCCTACGCGGTCTGGAACAAGCGCCTCTCGACCGCGGAGCTGAACCGCTGGCTGGCGGCGGTGGCGGCCGAGCATCCGCCGCCCGCGCCCGCGGGCCGGCGCATCCGCCTCAAGTACATGACCCAGCCGAAGACGCGCCCGCCGACCTTCGCGCTCTTCGCCTCGCAGGCCCAGCACCTGCCGGCGGACTACCTGCGCTACCTGGAGAACGACCTGCGGCAATCCTTCGACCTGCCGGGCACGCCGATCCGCATCCAGGTGCGCGGCGGGCGGAACCCCTACGATCCAGACTTTTGACCTGCGGTTGACAAAGCTGTCTTGCCTTCCCGGAAGATGACAGCTCGGCCGGCGGCGCGCAGACTGCCGCGCCCAGTCGAGGAGAGCCACCATGGACACCCACCCGCAGGTCCCGCACCTCCGCGTCGAGGACCAGGCGAAGCGCTACCGCGTCACCTTCGGCGGCGAGACCATCGCCGACTCGGTCCGCACCAAGCTGCTGTTCGAGGGGAAGTACCACCCGGTGATCTACTTCCCGCTGGCCGACGTGCGCCAGGACCTGCTGACGCCGACAGCACATACGACCACCTGCCCGCACAAGGGGGTTGCCAGCTACTGGTCGGTGCAGGTCGGCACGAAGGCGAAGGAGAACGTCGTCTGGGGTTACAAGACACCGCTGCCAGGCTGCGAGGGCATCGCCGGCCATGTCTCCTTCTACTGGAAGGAGGTCGACGGCTGGCTCGAGGAGGACACGCCGCTGCTCGGCCACGCGCGCAACCCCTACAGCCGCATCGACACGCTGCGCTCCAGCCGCCGTGTGACGGTCAAGCATCGCGGCGAGGTGATCGCCGACACCACGCGCGCTGTCTTCCTCTACGAGACCGGCCTCCCGGCGCGCTACTACATCCCGCGCGCGGACGTGAAGCTGGACCGGCTGCAGCCGAGCGAGCTGAAGACCGTCTGCCCGTACAAGGGCGAGGCTTCGTACTTCGCCGCGCCGCTCGCCTCGGGCGAGGTGAAGGAGATCGCCTGGTACTACAAGCAGCCCTGGCCGGAGGTGGCGCTGATCAAGGATACGGTGGCGTTCTATCCCGACCGCGTGGACTCGATCGAGGTGGCAGACAAGTAACCTCTCCCCTCGGGGACATCAGCGAAACTTGACTCGTCACGCCGGATGCACCGCGGCGCGCAGCGGTGCGGTGCTGATCCGGGGCGGCTCGGAACCTTAACGAAGCCCCCGGATCTGCGCAGCAGCACTTCGTGCTGCAGCGCGTCCGGGGTGACGAGATCAGGCCGGCTTCACCCGCTCCAGCCACGCCGCGAAGGCGTCGAGGAACCGATCCAGCAGCTTCGCCAGGCGCTCGTCGGTGACCTCGCCCTGCTCGCCGAGCTGGTCGGGCTTCAGCGAGAGGTAGACTTCGGGCCGGCTCAGGAGCGCGATGCCCAGCGGTGTCAGGATCGAGCGCAGGTGCGACTGCGCCACCGCGGTGCCGATGGCACCGGGCGACGCGCCGACGATCGACGCCCGCTTGCCGGGCCAGACGCTGTCGACCATCGGGCGCGAGGCCCAGTCGACGACATTCTTCACCACGGCCGGGATCGAGCGGTTGTATTCCGGCGTGACGAAGAGCACGGCGTCGGCGTCCTTGATTTCCTGCTTCAGCCGCTGCACCGAAGCCGGCGGGCTCTGCCAGAGGTCCTCGTTGTAGAGCGGCAGGTCGTCGAGCCTGAGCTCGACCAGCTCCAGGCCCTTGGGCTGTGCCAGCGACGCCAGCGCGTGCGCAAGCCTCCGGTTGATCGACTCGCGGCGGAGGCTTCCGACGATCACAGCGACCTTGGTCATGCTCTCTCCCGTCATGCATCAGACCTCGACGATCTCGCCCTGGCGCTGGCAGTCCGGCAGGAGAAGCGGCAGGAGCGCGGCGGCCACAGCCTCGGGCTTGCGCAGGCTGGCGGGGTTCTCGCCGGGAAAGCCAGCGGTGCGCAGGCGCGAGGCGAAGGGGGCAGGCGCCGCGAGGTTGACGCGTACGGCCGTCTTGGTCAGTTCGCCCGCGTAGGAGAGCACGGCCGCCTCCAGCGCCGCCTTGCTGGCGTCGTAGGCATTCCAGTAGGCGCGGTTGCGGTTGTTGCGGTCGGTGACGAAGAGCGCGCGCCCCGCCGGCGCCGCGCGCAACAGCGGATCGAGGCTGCGGATCAGGCGATAGTTGGCGGTGGTATTGAGGCGCAGCGTCGCGTCCCAGACCGCCGGCGGGACGTGGCCGAGGGGCGAGAGCTGGACCAGCTGCGCCGCCGCGGCGAAGAG
>DATEDK010000067.1:0-7163 GCA_035281685.1 Kiloniellales bacterium
AATCCTCTTCTGCGTTACCGCCTTCTTCTTCTTCGCCTGCATGGACGCGCTCGCCAAGCATCTCGGCGCGACCTACCACTGGGTGCAGCTGGTCTTCTTCCGCGCGCTCTTCGGTTTCCTGCCGGTGCTGCCGGTCGTCTACAACGACGGCGGCTTGCGCGCGCTGCGCACGCGCCATCCCTTCCTGCACCTGATCCGCTCGGCCTCGGTCCTGGTGGCGCTGGCGACCTACTTCATCGGGCTGCAGTACATGCCGCTGGCCGAGGCGCTGACCCTGGCCTTCACCAGTCCGCTCTTCGTCACGCTGCTGTCGATCCCGCTGCTGGGCGAGCGGGTCGGCGCGCACCGCCTGCTGGCGATTCTCGCCGGCTTCGGCGGCGTGCTCGTGATCATGCAGCCGGGGGCGGAGGCCTTCAAACCCGAGGCCTTCTATCTGCTCGTCGCGGGCTTCGCCTTCGCGCTCTCCTCGGTGCTGACGCGGCTGCTCGGCCGCACCGAGACGAACGGCGCGATCATCTTCTATTCGACGCTGGGCCAGTTCGTGCCGGCCGCCCTGGTGCTGCCCTTCGTCTGGTCGATGCCGGCGAGCCTGACCGACTGGCTGCTCTTCGTCGGCATGGGCTGCCTCGGCGGCATCGGGCTGCAGCTGATCACGCTCGCCTTCCGCAACGCGCAGGCCTCTGTGCTGGCTCCCTTCGAGTACACCACGCTGATCTGGGCGACGCTGATCGGCTGGATCGTCTGGCGCGAATGGCCGGGCAACCACGTCTGGATCGGCGCGGCGATCCTGGTCGCCACGGGCCTCTACATCACCTACCGCGAAGGCCGCCTGCGCCAGTCGCTGGAGGACTAGCGGCCTAATCCCGGCGCCGCAGCAGCGCCGGCAGATCCTCGCGCGCGATGCCGACATCGAGCAGGAGGCGATCGGGCAGTGCCTCGAGCTGCTGGCGCAGCAGCAGGCGGCGGCGCGCTTGCCGCACCGGCGCCAGCAGGCGCAGCGCGAAGCGCCTCAGCTCGCCCGGCGTGCTTTCGCTCGCCGGCGGGGTGGCGGAGGTCAACTGGACGCAAGCCATCTCGGAAAACCCTTCAGAAAAACTCAACAATAGGCAACGCCGTGCCCGACCGATGATTTGGCTCCTCGGCTGCCCGCGGACAAACGAGTAGTTCTTGATCCATCTTCAAAGAAAGTTTAACGATCTTCGATGCGACGCAGGCTCCCGGCGCTGAACGCGCTCCGCAGCTTCGAGGCCGTGGCGCGGCTGCGGTCGTTCAGCGCCGCCGCCGCCGAGCTCGGCGTCACCCCTGCGGCGGTCAGCCATCAGGTGAAGGTGCTGGAGGAGCAGATCGGCCAGAGCCTGCTCCGCCGCAGCAGCCGCGTGGTCGCGCCGACCGCCGACGGCACCGCGCTCGCCACCGCGGTCGGTGAGGCGCTCGACGGTATCGTCGCGGTGCTGCGCCGCTTCGCGCAGCGCCGCGGCGGCGACCATCGGCTGGTGGTCTCGACCTCGCCGTCGCTGGCGGCCAAATGGCTTGTGCAGCGGCTGGAGGGCTTCACGCGCGGCCATCCGGCGGCCGAGGTGCGCATCGACGTCTCCTCCGATCTCGCCGAGCTCGGCGGCGAGGGCGGCGTCGATCTCGCGCTGCGCTTCGGCAGCGGCAGTTATCGGGGCCTGGTTGCCGAGCAGCTCTTCAGCGAGGTGGTCTTCCCGGTCTGCAGCCCGCGGCTGCTGCGCCGCGGCCCGCCGCTGCGCAAGCCGGCCGACCTCCGGCAGCACACGCTGATCCACTACGACTGGCAGGGGGAGGGCGTGGTGTGGCCGGACTGGCAGAGCTGGCTGGCCGCCGCCGGCGTCAGCGGCGTCGACACCGAGCGTGGCCTGCACTTCACGCACAGCACGCTGGCCCTGCAGGCGGCGCTCGATGGCCAGGGCGTGGCGCTCGGGGACTCGACCCTGGTCGCCGACGACCTCAGGGCGCGCCGCCTGGTGCAGCCGTTGAAGCTCTCGCTGCAGACGCCACGCGGCTTCGCCTATCACCTGGTCTATCCGGCCGCCGCCTTGGAGAAGCCGCTGGCGCGCGAGTTCCGCGCCTGGGTGCTGGCGGAGGCGGCCAAGACCAAGCGACAACTCGGCCGGCGCGGCGCGGCCGCCGCAAATGCCGCGGAGCCTAGGCCGGCAAGCGGCGCCTAGGCGCCGACGGCGAGCGGCTGCGGCGGCAGCAGCGGGTAGACCGCTTCCTCGCGGTAGATCGACCCTTCGCCCGAGGTGAAGGACTGGAAGAGCGAGAAGTCCGTCACCGGGAAGGGCCCGGCGCGGAACAGGGCGTTCGCCACCAGGAAGCGCTCGAGGTGCGGCATCGAGGCGGCGCCGCTGCGGAAACGCGCCAAGGTGACATGCGGCTTGAACTTGCGGCCCTCGGGCGCCAGCCCGAGACGCTGCAGGGCCTGGTCGACCTTCTGCTGCAGGCGGGAGAGCGGCTCGGTCGGCGCCACCGCGGCATAGAGCGAGCGGGTCTTCTGGCCCTCGCCGAAGTGGCCGAGGCCGGCAAGGCGCAGCTCGAAGCCGCGCCCGTCGATGCCCATCAGCGCGGTGTCGATGTCGTGCGCGAGCCCGCCATCCACTTCGCCGATGAAGCGCAGCGTCAGGTGAAAATTGTCGGGCGGGACCCAGCGCGCGCCGGGGAGAGGCTGTTCGAGATCGCCGAGCCGGTCGCGGATCTCGTCGGGCAGTTTCAGGGCCACGAAGAGACGCATGTCACCCTCCGACTCGGGGCCAACAACGCTGTCGAATCCTAGCCCAATTCAGGGGCAAGGGCCATTTCAGGGACAGGGATAGGTATGGCGCGCGTGAATCGTTTCGATCCCGGCCAGGACCTCCGGCGCCAGCCTGGTCTCCATCGCCGCCAGCTGATTCTCCAGTTGGGGAAGCGAGGTAGCCCCGACAATGGCCGCGGTCACGAAGGGCCGGCTCAGCACGAAGGCGGTCGCCATGCGCACGGGGTCGACACCGTGCTGCTTGGCGAGCGCGACATAGGCAGCGGTCGCCTCCTGGCCCGAGGCCGTGAAGTAGCGGGTGTTCTGCGGGAAGAGCGTGATCCGGGCGCCGGGCGGCCGCGCGCCGTTCAGGTACTTGCCCGAGAGCACGCCGGCCGCAGCCGGCGCGTAGGCCAGAAGACCGACCTCTTCGCGGTGAGCGATCTCCGCCAGGCTCTGCTCGAAGGTCCGGTTCAGGAGCGAGTAGGCGTTCTGGATCGAGACCATGCGCGGGCCGCGGCCTGCGTCGGCCATCTGCAGGTAGCGCATCAGGCCCCAGGGCGTCTCGTTGGAGACGCCGACATGGCGCACCTTGCCGCTCTGCACGAGCTCCGCCAGCGCATCGAGGGTTTCCTCGAGCGGCGTCGTCTCCGCCTTTGGATCGTGCGCGTAGCCGAGCGTGCCGAAGGAGTTCACCGGGCGTTCCGGCCAGTGCAGCTGGTAGAGGTCGATGTAGTCGGTCCGCAGCCGCTTCAGGCTGGCATCGACCGCTTCCAGCAGGTGCTTGCGATTGTGCTTGGGCGCGCCGTCGCGGATGTGCTTGAAGCGATCGCCGGGACCGACGGCCTTGGTCGCGAGGATCACCTTGTCGCGCTGCTTCCGGCTGGCGAACCAGGTGCCGATCACCTCTTCGGTGCGCCCGTAGGTTTCCCTGCGCGGCGCCACGGGATACATCTCCGCGGTGTCCCAGAAGGTGACGCCGCGGTCGAGCGCGAGGTCCATCTGCTGATGGCCCTCTGCCTCGCTGTTCTGCTCGCCCCAGGTCATCGTGCCGAGGCAGACCGCAGAGACCTTCAGGCCGCTGCGCCCGAGCGCACGGTATTCCATCGCCCTTCCCCCTCTTTCGGATCTTGGATCTAAGCCGCCTTGGCGACGGCGACGCGCGCCGGGCGGATCAGCCGGTCGTGCAGCTTCCAGCCGGTCTCCAGCACCTGCACGATGGTGCCCGGCTCCTGGGTCGGGTCGGCCACCTCGAACACCGCCTCGTGCAGATTGGGATCGAACTTCTGGCCCAGCGGCTCGATGCGCTCCGCCTTGTGCTTCTCCAGCACCGCCAGGAGCTCGCGCTCGGTCAGCGCGACGCCATCGCGAAAGGCCTTGGACTTCTCGTCGAGCTCGGCTTCAGGCATGGCGTCCAGCGCCCGGCCGAGGTGGTCGGCGACCTTCACCAGGTCACGCAGCAGCGGCACCGCGGCGTACCTGAGGGCTTCGGCGCGCTCGCGCTCGACGCGGCGCCGGGTGTTCTCCGCCTCGGCCAGCGCGCGCAGCGCCTGGTCCTTCGCCTCGTCCCGCTCGGTCGTCAGCTCGGCCAGCCGCCGTTCGAGGTCGACGGCCGGACTCTCGCTGTTCTGGCCATCCTGCCCCGGGGGCTGGTCTCGGTCCTGCGTGGCGTCCTGCATGACGCTTCCTTTCGCGTTGCTGGTTGCGTGGCTCAGCCGAGCAGCCGTCCGACCATGCGGGCGGTGTAGTCCACCATCGGGATGATGCGCGCATAGTTGATGCGCATCGGCCCGATGACGCCGATGGCGCCGACGATCTGCTTGGCCGAGTTGGCATAGGGCGCGATCACCATGGAACAGCCGGTGAGGCCGAACAGTGCCGATTCGCTGCCGATGAAGATCTGCACGCCCTCGGCGCTTTCGGTCAGCGTCAGCAGTTTCAGCAGCGATTCCTTGTTCTCCAGCGCGGCGAAGAGCTGGCGCACGCGCTCCAGGTCGTCGATCGCGGTGACCTCCTCCAGCAGCTGGGCCTGGCCGCGCAGGATCAGCACGCCGCCGCGGCCGGGCTCGCTGCTCCAGACCGCGAGCCCCGCCTCGACCAGCTTGGAGGTGAGCTGGTCCAGCTCGACCCGGTGGCTCTCCAGCTCCCAGCGGATCAGGTCGCTCGCCTCGCGCAGCGTGCGGCCGACCAGGCGGGCGGTCAGGTAGTTGGTCGCCTCGACCAGCGCCCCCGCGGGCAGCCCCACCGGCACGTCGATGATGCGGTTCTCCACGTTGCCCGAGCTGGTCACCAGCACCACCAGCGCCCGGCCCGGCGCGAGCGAGACGAACTCGATGTGCTTCAGCGGCTCCTCGAACTTCGGCGCCACCACCAGGCCGGCGCAGCGCGACAGCCCGGAGAGCGTGCGGGTCGCCTCGTCCAGCACCTCGGGCAGCGAGCGCCCGGCAGCGGCGGCCTGGCTGTCGATGCGCTGGCGCTCGTCGCTGGTGAGGTTGCCCTGTTCCAGGAGGCCGTCGACGAAGAAGCGCAGGCCCCGCTCGGTCGGCAGGCGGCCTGCCGAGGTGTGCGGCGCGATCAGCAGGCCCTGCTCCTCCAGGTCCTGCATGACGTTGCGGATGGTGGCGGGCGAGAGGTCGAGCCCGAGCTTGCGCGAGAGCGTGCGCGAGCCGACCGGCGCCCCGGTGTCGATGAAGGCCTCGACGATGGCGCGGAAGATGGCGCGCGAGCGCTCGTTCAGCTCGATGACGCTGCTGCTCTGCCAGCTGGGCTGAGGGGTGGTTCTGTTCATTGGCGCGGAGCCGGCCGCCGCTGGGGCGTCCGGCCCAGGGCTATTTAGGGGCGAGGGCCCGCAGCGTCAACGCGCCCGCCCGCGCCCCCGCCGGGCATGGACGGGCCCTGGCCCGTGGTCTAATAGGCGCGGCATTGCGAGGAGAACGCGAGATGCGCCAGCCCGAATTGCGCCCCTCCGGCCGTCGTCCCGAGGAGTTGCGCCAGGTCACGCTCGAGCTGGACGTGAACCGCTACGCCGAGGGCTCCTGCCTGGTGCGCTTCGGCCACACCGCCGTGCTCTGCACCGCCTCGGTCGAGGAAGGCCTGCCGCCGTGGCTGCGCAACAGCGGCCGGGGCTGGGTCACCGCAGAGTACGGCATGCTGCCGCGCGCCACCCATACCCGGGGCGAGCGCGAGGCGGCCCGCGGCAGGCAGAGCGGCCGCACCCAGGAAATCCAGCGCCTGATCGGCCGTTCGCTGCGCGCCGTGACCGACCTGACCGCCTTCGGCGAGCGGCAGATCAAGATCGACTGCGACGTCCTGCAGGCCGATGGCGGCACCCGCACGGCCGCGATCACCGGCAGCTACGTCGCCCTGCACCTGGCCTTCCAGCACATGCGCGAGGTCGGCGCGCTCAAGGCGATCCCGCTCGCCGACCAGGTCGCGGCCGTCTCCTGCGGCATCGTCCGCGGGACCTGCTGCCTCGATCTCGACTACGAGGAGGACTCCGCGGCCGAAGCCGACGCCAACTTCGTGATCACCGGACAAGGCCGGCTGGTCGAGGTGCAGGCCACGGCCGAGCGGGGCAGCTTCGAGCGCCGGCAGCTCGATCAGATGCTGGGGCTGGCGGAAAGCGGCATCAGCGCGCTGGCGGCGCGCCAGCGCGAGGTGCTGGGACTCTAGGTCTCTCGTGACCCGCCGCGTCGTCATCGCCACGCACAACCCCGGCAAGCTGCGCGAGATCGCCCAGCTGCTCGAGCCCTACGGCGTCGAGGCCGTCTCCGCTGCCGCCCTCGGTCTGCCGGAGCCGGAGGAGAACGGAGCCACCTTCGCCGCCAATGCCGTGCTGAAGGCCGAGGCGGCGGCTGAGAGCAGCGGTCTGCCGGCGCTGGCGGACGACTCCGGCTTCTGCGTCTCGGCCTTGGGCGGGCTGCCCGGCGTGCATTCGGCCCGCTGGGCGGGGCCGGCGCGCGACTTCGGTCTCGCGATGCGCCGGGTGCGGCGGGAGGTCGGGGACAATCCCGATCGCCGCGCCTGGTTCATCTGCGCGCTCGCCTACGCCGAGCCGGGCAAGGTGACGCAGGTCTTCGAAGGCCGCATCGACGGCGAGATCCTCTTTCCGCCGCGCGGCACCCGCGGCTTCGGCTACGATCCGATCTTCCTGCCCGACGGCCAGGTCGTGACCTTCGGCGAGATGGACCCGCAGCGGAAGAATGCGATGAGCCACCGCGCCCGCGCCTTCGAGCAGCTGGTGAAGGCGGTGTTCAGCCCCTCTCCCCTTGCGGGAGAGGGGTTGGGGTGAGGGGGTCGGTCGGTGCAGCTCCCGACACCACCACCAGCATGAGCTACGCTTAGCCATGTCCATCGACCGTGCCCGAGAGCTACGCAAGAATTCGACCGATGCCGAACGGAAGCTGTGGCG
>DATEDK010000068.1:0-15576 GCA_035281685.1 Kiloniellales bacterium
ACGCCGAGCTGCTCGGATTGATGCGCGGCGCTTCCAAGGTTTCCGCCGGCGGCTCCGACGAGATGGACCGGCTGCGCAGTGCCTTCGCCAAGGACGCCAAGGCGCACGAGCTGCTCGCTTCGGACGGCGATGCGGCCACCACGCTCGCCAAGCTGCGGTCCTTGGGCGGTGAGGCCGGCGCGGCGCTCTCCGCCTATCTCGACCTGGTCGGCAACCGCTTGGTCGACGGCTTCGACATCGCCGAGCCCTCGGCGCTCGAGCTGCCCGACGCGCTCCTGAAGGCGATCCGCATCGCCGTCTCCGGCGAGACGCCGTCGCCCTTCGACGTCGAGGCGCGCACCGCCGAGATTCGCGCGCTGGTCCCGGCGCAGCACCAAGCCGAATTCGACTCGCTGCTGGCCGAGGCGCGCACGAACTACCGGCTGCGCGACGAGCGCGGGGTTTACAGTGACATCTGGGCCTCGGGCCTGATGCGTCGCGCGGCGCTCGCCGCCGGGCGACGGGTTGCCGCGCGCGGGCGTATCGCCGCGGCGCGGCAGATGTTGGATGCCAGCCTGGACGAGATGTGCGCGCTGGTCATCGGCGGCGAGGCTCCTTCCGCACGCGACCTGGCCGAGCGTGCCAGCTACCGCGCGCGCTACACGGCCAAGGACGTGCCGCCAACCTTGGGGCCGCCCGCGCCGCCGCCGCCCGATCTTTCGTCGGAGCCGCCGTCCGTCGCCCGCCTGATGCGTGCGGCCTTCATCGCGCTGGGCCACGTCTTCGGCAGCTCGGAGGTGAAGAACGAGGAGAAGATCCTCTACGGCCTCGCCGCCAGCAAGGGCATCTACGAGGGACCGGCACGCCGCGTCTCCGGTCCCTCGGAGTTCGGGCGCATCGCCAAGGGCGACGTGCTGATCACCGAGTCGACGACCGAGGCCTTCAACATCCTGCTGCCGCTGTTGGGCGCCGTGGTGACCGACAACGGCGGCCTCCTCTCGCACGCCGCCATCGTCTCGCGCGAGTACGGCATTCCGGGCGTGGTCGGCACGCGCGACGCGACGACGCTCGTCGCCGACGGCATGCGCGTGCGCGTCGACGGCGACAACGGCGAAGTCACAGTGCTGGCATGAAGAAGGTCGTCGCCTTCGCGGAGGCGATGGAGACCGCGCTCTACGGCTCGAAGGCGGTGGGATTGGGCGATGCCGCCCGCAAAGGCCTTGCCGTTCCGCCCGGCGTCGCGCTCTCGGGCGACTTGGTCGAGGCCATCGCCGCCGCCGACCAGGCCGCGATCGAAGCGCTGGCGCAAGCGATCGCCGGCCTCTCGCCGCCCTTCGCCGTGCGCTCCTCGGCCGTCGACGAGGACGGCGCTGCGGCGAGCTTCGCCGGCCAGCACCTGACCGTGCTGAACGTCCACGCCGCCGCCGACGTGCCCGACGCCGTGCGCGAAGTCTGGTGGTCGGCGAACTCGGACTCGGCCATTACCTACCGCCAGCGGGTCGGCCTCTTCACGCGGCCCAGCGTCGGCGTCGTGGTGCAGACCTTGCTGAACCCCACGGTCGCCGGCGTGATGTTCACCGAACATCCGGTGACCGGTGCCGACGAGCGCCTGATCGAGGCGAGCT
Source organism: Kiloniellales bacterium (assembly GCA_035281685.1). GTDB lineage: Bacteria > Pseudomonadota > Alphaproteobacteria > Kiloniellales > JACOMY01 > DATEDK01. The sequence goes on from DATEDK010000068.1 coordinate 1,605, forward strand.
GGGGCCTGGGCGAAGCGGTGGTCGCGGGTCTCGTCGTGCCCGACCACTTCCGCCTCGATCGTGCGCACCAAGTGCTGGAGCGCAAGGCGGGGCGCAAGCGCATCGCCATCCGCTCGTTGCCGAACGGCGGCACCTTCGAGGAGCAAGTACATCCCGCCCAGGTCGGCCAGCTTTGCCTGGGCGACGGCGAGCTCGCGGCGCTCGGCCAGCTCGCCCTCCAATGCGAGCAGGTCTACGGGCCGCGCCGCGACATCGAGTGGGCCTTCCAGGACGGCCGGCTCTATCTCCTGCAGTGCCGCGCGGTCACCACCGGCAAGGGACGCAGCGAGGCGCCGGCCGCGCCGCCGCGCGACACCACCGCCGTCCTGCAGCGCACGCAGCTCTTCGCCGACATGGACCGCCGGCAGGTCGAACAGATCACCCGCCTCTTGAAGGAGCGCCGCTTCGCCAAGGGCGAGACGGTCATCATGGAGGGCACCGGCGGGGCGGCCTTCTTCATCATCGACTCGGGCGAGGTGTCGGTCACGGTCAAGGGCATCGAGCTCGCCACGCTAGGCCCGGGCGACCATTTCGGCGAGATCGCGCTGATCGACGGCGGCGCCCGCACCGCCACGGTCACGGCGAAGACCGACCTGGTCTGCCACGGGCTGACCTTCTGGGAATTCCGGCCGCTGGTCGAACGCAACGGCGCGATGGCCTGGAAGCTGCTGCAGGCCTTGGCGAAGCGGCTGCGCGCCGCCGACATGCACTAGGCGCCTGCGGCGCCAACGGCCTTGCCTGGAAGGGCGGCCGCCTCCACGATTCACACATGGACGACTGCAAGCCCGACCTGACGACCTTCTACAACGGTGCCTGTCCGGTCTGCCACGCGGGCATGACCGCCTACCGGCGGCGATCGGATGCCGCCGGCCTGCCGCTTACCTTCTCGGATACCGCCCAGGAGCCGGAGGCAGCCGCCTGCCACGGCATCACGCCCGACCAGGCGCTGCGGCGGCTCTATGCCGTCGACAGCGAGGGCCGTCTCTACCGTGGCTTCGACGCCATGCTGGCGGTCTGGCGGCGGGTGCCGCGCACGCGCTGGCTGAAGCGAACCTTCGGCAATCCGCTGACCCGCGGCCTCTCCGCCTGGCTCTACGAGCATGTCGTCTCCGCCGGCCTCTATCGCTGGGCCAAGTACCGGCAGCGAAAGGCAGCGGCGCAGCGGCCCTGATATGCACCGCCGGCGAGCGGCGGCAGTTGCCCTTGCACGGCGCGTGCTGGTCTAACTCGGTGCCATGACGACGACGCGCCGCGAAAGCGACAGCCTCGGCGAGATCGAGTTGGTAGCGGACTGCCTCTGGGGAGTCCATACCGCCCGCGCACTCGCCAACTTCCCGCTCTCCCACCGCCGGCTGGCCGATGAGCCGGAGCTGCTGACCGCGCTGCTGCAGGTGAAGCGCGCCGCCGCGGAAGCCAACGGCGCAACTGGCCTGCTGTCTTCCGAGCAGATGCAGGCGTTGATCGGCGCGGCCGACGAGCTGCTGGCCGGCGCGCATCGCGAGGCCTTCGTGGTCGACCCGATCGAGGCCTCGGGTGGCACCTCGATCCACATGAACGTCAACGAGGTGCTGACCAACGTCGCCCTCCTCCATCTTGGATCGCAACCCGGCGACTACAGCCGTCTGCACCCCAACGACCACGCGAATGCGGCGCAGTCGACCAACGACGTCTTGCCGACGGCCGTGCTGCTGGCGGCAAGACGCCTGGCGCAGGACGCCGCCAGCGGACTCTCGCAGCTGGCGGGGCGGCTGGACGAGAAGGCGGTCGCCTTCGGCGCGATCCCGCATCTCGGCCGCACCTGCCTGATGGACGCGCAGCCGGTGACGCTGGGACGACTCTTCGGCAGCTATGCCAGCCTCGCCTGGCGGCTCGCCAAGACGCTGCAGGAGCGCGCCGACGAGCTGACGCACCTGCCGCTGGGAGGCACTGCGGTCGGCGCGGGCTGGGGCACGAAGCCGGGCTATCGCGCCAAGGCGATCTCGGCGCTGCGTCGGCTGACCGGCCTCAAGCTCGAAACCGCCGGCGACCCCTACGATGCGCTGGCCAACAGCGACGGCCTGGCGCGGCTTTCGGCCGAGGCGCGCACCGCGGCCGACGCGCTGGCGAAGCTGGGGCAGGACCTGCACTTCCTCTCGGCCGGGCCGGTCGGGGGCGCGGCCGAACTGCGGCTACCTGCCCTGCAGGCCGGCTCCTCGATGATGCCGGGCAAGGTGAACCCGGTGATGGCGATGCTGCTGATCGAGGCCGCCGCGTTGATCGAGGGCCATCACGCCACGGTCGCGCGCCTCGCCTCCTTGGGCCAGCTTGCGATCAATGCCTACGAGCCGGCGATGGCCGTCTCGCTCTTCGCCGCGTTGCGGCTCCTCGCGCGCAGCACGGCCCTGGTGGCGGAGAAGTGCATCGCGGGCCTCGAGGCCGACGGTCAAGCGAACCGCGCGCACGTCATCGCCTCCAACGCCATGACCGTATTGCTGCAGGAAAGGCTCGGCTACGCCGCGACCGCGGCGCTGGTGAAACGCGCGACGGACGCCAAGAGGACGCTGTTGGAGCAGGCGATTGAGGAAAAGTTGCTGGACGAAGCCGCCGTCGAAGGACTGCTGTCCAGCCTTGGGTCACAGGGGCCTGGATAGAGGAGCGCTTCTTGGCCGATCCTCGACACGCGGTGCCGCGCACCGCTGCTCAGGATGAGGTTAGTGCGTTTGCAGACAAACCAAAGACCTCATCCTGAGCAGGCCGCGCAGCGGCCGTGTCGAAGGATCGGCCAAGAAGCACGAAACCAAAGAAGGGGATGTCATGCCGAAGCAGGGAATGATCGTGGCACCGCAGCCGGAGGCGGTGGAGGCCGGTGTGGAGATCATGCGCGCCGGCGGCAACGCCGTCGACGGCGCCATCGCTTGCGCCTTGGTGCAGGGCGTGGTCGACCCGATGATGTGCGGCATCGCCGGCTTCGGCAGCTGCGGGCTCTTCCTGCCGGGCAAGGGTTTCCACGGTTACATCGACTTCCACGCGCCCGCGCCGCTCGCCGCCACGCCCACGATGTGGGCCGACCGGATCGAGGGCGAGTCGCGCGACGGATACGGTTTTGTGCTCAAGGGCCAGGTGAACGACGTCGGCTATCAATCGATCTGCCTCCCCGCTTCGCTCGCCGCCTATCACACCGCCCAGCGCGAGCACGGCCGCCTGCCTTGGGCCGAGGTGGTGGCGCCGGCCATCGCCTGGGCCGAACAGGGCTGGGCGGTTCGCCCGCACGTCCAAAAGTTCTGGAGCGACGACACCTCGCCCTCGCTCGCCGGCAACTCGCAGCGCCTGAAGGCGACACCCGCCGCCATGGCGCTCTACTGCCGCCCGGACGGCAGCCCGAAGCGCGTCGGCGACAGCGTGGTGAACCGGGACATGGGCCAGGTGCTGCGCCTGATCGCGCGCGACGGCGCCGAGGTCTTCTATCGGGGTGAGATCGCGCAGGCGATCGATGCCGACATGCGCGCCAACGGCGGCCTGCTGCGCCTTGCTGATCTCAATGGCTACAAGCCGGTGCGCAACCCGCCGCTCTGGGGCACCTACCGGGGCTATCGCGTCGCCAGCAACCAGTCGCCGGGCGGCGGACCGATGCTGCTGCAGATGCTGAACATCCTGGAGAACTTCGACCTCGCCGCGCTCGGCCACAACACGCCGGAGTACCTGCGCGTCGTCTGCGAGGCGATGAAGCGCGCCACCATCGACAAGGACCGCTTCCTCGGCGATCCCGCCTTCATGGCGATCCCGCTCGACCGGATCCTCTCCAAGGCGGAGGCCAAGCGCATGGCGCAGGAGATCCGCGCGCACGAGAAGGCGAGCGTGCCGCGCTTCAACAGCGGCGCACCCTCGAAGGACACGACGCAGGTCTCCTGCGTCGACGCCGAGGGCAACTGCGTGACCATGACCCACTCGCTCGGCATGCCGTCGGGAGTCGTCACCCAGGGGCTCGGCTTCATGTACAACGGCTGCATGGGCGTCTTCGACCCGCGCCCGGGCCGCCCCGGCTCGATCGCGCCCGGCAAGGCGCGCTGGAGCTCGATCTGCCCCTCGATCGTGTTCAAGGACGGCACGCCGCACCTCGTCATCGGCGCGCCCGGCGCCACGCAGATCGCCATGGGGGTGCTGCAGGTGACGCTGAACGTGCTCGACTTCGGCTGCCCCATCGTGGAGGCGGTGTTCCGCCCGCGCTTCTCGGCCACCAGCGACGCCATCGACGTGTCGAACCGCGTGCCACGCTACGTGACGCGCGAGCTGGAGCAGCAGGGCTACGAGGTGATCCGCAGCACCTTCAGCTTCGGCTTCGCCTGGGTGCACGCGCTCAAGATCGACGGCGACAGGGTGACCGGCGGCGCCGACCCCGGCACCGACGGCATGGCGCTCGCCGTCTGAGCGGGGCTCCCGTGGCCCTTGCGAAACCACAAGTCCCGCGCCCCTCGACCGCCGGCCGCAGGGCGTGACAAGCTCCGGGCTCCCCTTCCGATCGGGAGCTCTGTCATGCGCGCGTGCCTCGGCCTGACCGTCGGTGCCCTCTCTGTCGTCGGCGCTCTCCTGCTGGCGGGAACGTCGGCAGCGCAGGCGCAGTCCGAGGAGGTCGCCGCGCTGGAAGCGCGCATCAAGGCGCTCGAAGACAAGCTGGCGGAGATCGAGCAGGACGGCCTGAAGGTGAAGGGCCCCTTCAGCGTGGTGAACGCTGCCGGCAACCCGATCTTCCAGGTGATGCAGGGCTCCGGCGACGGCGTCTTCGTCTTCATCGGCGGCGAAGGCGGCACCAGCGGCGGCGCCAAGATCCTGATGGAGGCAGGCACCAGCGCCTCGGCCGGCGGCGTGATCACGGTCAACGGCAGCGGCGGCAGCACGCCGGCCTTCCAGGCGGGCGAGATCGGCGGCAAGGCGCAGGCCATCGTCGGCGACAAGGCGGCGGGGCACGTGCTGCTGTCGAGCGACGGCAGCGCCGTCGAGGTCACCGCACAGCAGGCCGAGGGCAAGCTGGTTAAGATGGAGCTGAGCGGCGAGACGGCGGCAGTGAAGGCGGAGAGCAACGGCAGCGTCACCACGCTCGGCGAGGCCGGCGGCACGGTCGGCGTGGTGCTGGAGATCGGCGGCAGCAAGAAGGCCGAGCTCTCCAAGTGGGCCGACCGCCAGTACGCCTCGGTCCGCATCTACGGCGGCGCCGACGCGGTCGCGGCCGGCCTGGGCGTCGACATCAACAATCCGAATGCCGGCCTGCTGACGGTCTTCTCGTCCGGCGACACGAACGGAGTCGTGCTGAACGGCGAGGGCACGGTCGCCGTGAAGCGGGACGGCACCGAGAAGATCAAGCTCGACGCCACGAAGCAGACCATCACGATGAGCGGCTCGACCCCGGACCTGATCAAGCTCGATGCCGGCAAGCAGACCCTCACCGTGAAGGGCACCGGCAGCCAGCAGATGGTCGTGGAGGGCGCCAAGGGCTTCACCGCGCAGAACGGCGAGAAGAAGCTCGCGACGCTGGGGTTCAGCAGCGCCGGAACCAACGGTCAGCTCTGGGTCTTCTCCGGCAGCGGCTTCCCGGTCCTCTCCGCCACCGCCGAAGGCAGCGGCGGCGAAGTGATCGTCGGCGACGAATCGACGCCGCACATCAAGCTCTCGACCGACAACGGTCAGGCGGAGATCGCCGCGGAGGGCGGTGGCCAGAACGCCATCGCCATGCTGGCTGCCTCCGGCATGGCGCAACTGCGCGCCGACACCGAGGGCTATGCTACCGCCTTCGGCAAGCTCGATGGCCAGGTTGGCATGACCATCGAGGCCGGCAACAGGCTGCTCGGCGAATTTTCCAAGCCGAACGACCGCAACGCCGCCTCGCTGCGCGTCTACGGCAGCAGCGGCCAGATCGTGGCGGGCCTGGGCGGCCAGTCCGGCGACGCCGAGACCGGCCTCGTCGTCGCCAGCGGCCCCAGCGGCCAGGCCATGCTGACCGGCGAGGGCTGGCTGGGCCTGAAGGAGAACGATGCCCTGAAGGTCGTGGCCAGCGCCGCCGACAAGGTGATCGCGCTCTACGGCGCCGGCTCCGAGTACATCGTGACGCTGAGCCCCGGCTCCTCGGGCGGCGGCAACATCACGACCTACGACACCGGCGGCACCGGCGTGTTCTCGGCCGGCGCGGCGACCGACGGCGGCGGCGAAGCCTGCGTCATCCGACAGGGCAACAAGCTGCACTGCCTGGGCGTCGGGCTGCCGCTGATGGGCGGCGGAAACTAGAGGAGCAGTGCCGTCAGGTAGGCGCCCATCGCGATGAGCGCGATGACGAGAACGCCGATCATGTCCCAAGGCTCTGGAAGCGTGGCCGGCATCAGGAACCAGCTCAGGACGATGACGGCGATGACGACCAGGGCAAGAGCTGCACAGCGCCGAACCGACGGCCCTCCCGGATACCTCAGCATTGCTGGCCCCCAGTTGTGGGCGAACTGAGCAGGAGCCCGCCAACTTCTGCTCGCCCGTCCAAGCGAGACAGGCAAGGATCAGAATGTTCAGCTAGAGCGGGAACCGGCCTCATAATGCGGAGTTCCTGGTTCCCTTGAATGTTATGGGTCCGCCCCCGAAGAGGCGTCAGGTCGGCGTCCGCAGCCCGGTGAGGGCCTCCTTCAATCGCTGACCCACGCGCAGGCCGAGCCTTGCCGCGCCGGCGTTCACGCGGCTGAGCACGCCGTTCTCCCAGGCGTCGGCGGCCTCGCCGATCCGCGCCGAGAGATGGCTGACCGTCGCGGCCGCCCTGCCCTGCGCCTCCAGCCGCGCCAGACCAATGACCCCAGCCTCGTCCTTGCCGACGCCGGCGTCGTTGAAGACCGCCAGGACCAGCGGCACCTCGGCCGCGTAGGCGGCGGCACTGGTGCCGCCGTGCGAGCCGCTGACGGCGATGGAGCCGGCGTCCCCCGGCTCGAGCTGCGTGATCGAATCGACCAGCACGACGCGCCAGCGGCCGGCCTGGATCACGGAGCGCTCCGGCACGACGGCCTCACTGCAGCAGCAGGTCGAGCGTGCGCTCCTCGCCGGCCTTCAGGTCGATCTCGGTTTCTGCACTGCGATAGAGGCTGTCGGTGGTGACGACCCGCCAGCGGCCGGCCGGGAGGATCGCGCCCATGCTCTCCGAAGAACCGCCGAGCGCTATGGTTTCTCCAACGGGCAGGGGCGTGACCTCGAAGACGATGTTCATCGGCGCCTCCTGCCCTTCCGCCGGCTTGGCGACGATCAAGAGCCGCCCGGCATTGACGTCGAGCCGCACGGTCTCGTCGCTCTCCGGAGCCACCATGATCTCCTGCGAGGCGCTGGCCCGATCGCTCACCACTTCGACCGACCAGCGGCCAGGCAACAGGTCGACGCTGGGCCCGGCCGAGGCCCAGGAGTCGAGCAGCTTGGTCCCGGGCGCGATGCCGACGGCGTCGATCGCGGTCAGGGTCCACCGCGCGTCGCGCCAGTCCGTGAAGGGTTCGGCGGTGGGGGCGAGCGCGGCCTGGAAGGTGCGCTTGCCGCTGGCCACCACGAAAGTCTCGGTCCGGCTCTTCGCCTCCACGACCTCCAGGGACTTGGCGACCGTGGTGCCGGCGATCGCCAGTTCGAAGCGATAGGTGCCGGCGGGCAGCTGGAACAGCGGGCTCGCGCTCTGCGGCTTCTCCGCGACCACGCTGCCGTCTTTGGCGAGTGCGCGCCAGTCGAGCCCGCGCCAGTCGGTCAGCGGCTCCTCGTTCTCGCCCAGGGCCGCGACCAGCGTGAGTTCGCCCAGGCGAAAGCTGAGCTCGCTGTCGAGCGCCTTGCCGGCCTCGATGGCGATGGTCGCCTCGGCCGAACGTTCGGCGGTCCGCACCGTCAGCCGATAGTTGCCGGCGGCCAGCAGATAGCTGGGCTCGGCGACCGCCGAGTCCGGCACCGCGCCTTGCCCGTCGAGCGGAGCGAGCGTCCAGGTCAGTCCGTGCTTCAGCGGCTCCGCGCCCTTGTACGGCACGGTCCTTGCTATGAGGGTGCCAGCCTGGAGTGGCACCTCGACCGTCATCTCCTGCGTCTTCGCCTCGAAGGGCAGCGTCGCCAAGACGTTGCTTTCGCCGGCCTCCACACTGTAGGCGCCGGGCAGCAGCGGAATGGCGATGCCGCGGCCTTCGCCCTCGTAGACGAGGTTCGCGCCGCTCAGCACGCGCCAATGCACCGGCAGATCCACCTGCGGCCCCTTCGGTCCGAGCAGGGCGGTGAAGGACACGAGGACCGGGCTCACCGGCTCGGGGACTTCGACCTTGGGAGGCTCCGGCGCGGGCGCTGGCGGCGGCGCCGGAGCGGGGGCCGGTACCGGTGCCGGCGCCTCCACCACGGCCTGCTCGGCGACCTGGCCCAGCCCTGCCAAGAGCTCCTCGGCATCGTCGGCCGAGCGGTAGAGCCCGCCGCCGTTCTCGGCGATGCATGCCAGCGCCGACTGGTCCTTCTCCTCGATCGCGAAGCCGACGACGTGCACCCGGATCTGCACGGCGGCGTCGTGCAGTGCGGCGGCGACGGCGCAGGGATCGGCGTTGCAGGTCTCGATGCCGTCGGTCAGCAGGATGATCGTGCCGCCCGTGCCTCCGGCCTTGATCAGGGCGGCGGCGGCCTGCAGCGAGGCTGAAAGCGGCGTCTTGCCCCGCGCCCGCAGGTCGCCCAAGCGCTCGGAGATCGTCGGCACGTCGACGGGCCCGATCGGCACCAGTTCCTCGATGTCCGCGCAGTCCCCGGTGCGGCGGTGCCCATAGGCGATCAGCCCGACCGGCGCCGCCGCCGGCCATTCTGCCAGGAGGTCGGCCAGCGCACGGCGCGCCGTATCGAGCCGCGCCTCGCCATCGAGCTGGGCGGCCATGGAGCCGGAGGAATCCACGACGATGACGGTGGGGGCGGGAGCATCCGCTGCCGCGTTCGTGGCGCCAAGCAGCAGAGAGAGCGAGAGCGCTTGCACCAGATGCCTGAGGAACATGAACGGAGCTTGGCATAGCCAAATTGCGCCCAGAAGCGCGAGCAATGGCGGCAACTCGATTGCAACCGGCGGCGGGAGCTGCGCATTATAACAGATGTAATAACGGAGATTTTTCCATGAGGTACGTGAAGCTGATCAAGGTTGGCAACTCGGTAGGAGTGATCCTGCCGAAGGAATCGCTGAGTCGGCTGAACGTCACGGTGGGAGATACGCTCATCCTCACCGACTCACCTGGCTCGCTGCGCTTGTCGCCTTACGAAGAAAACCTAGCGGAGCAGGTGGATGCGGGGCGCCGCATCATGAAGAAGCGGCGCAATGCTTTGCGCGAACTGGCCAAGTGACCTGGCGCTGGCTTTCCAAAGCCGCAACCCTCGCATTCCACGAAGAGCAAATTGGCGAGCACGGCGGCGCCTTCGGCGTTCGCGACCTCGGGCTCTTGGAGTCCGCGCTCGCGCGGCCTGAGAATCTTGCGGCCTATGGTGACCCGGATGCGGCCGACTTGGCTGCCGCCTACGCTTTCGGCATCGCCAAGAACCATCCATTCGTCGATGGCAATAAGCGCACCGCCGCGGTGCTCATGGAAACCTTCCTCGACCTCAACGGCCAGGAACTCACTGCCGATGACGCATCCCTGGTCGTCGTAGTCCTCGCCCTCGCCGCGGGCGACATGAGCGAGGCCGAGCTGGCCCAGTGGCTGCGGGAAAACCTGAAGCCACTGGCCTAATTCCGTCATCCGCCTGTCGACTTCGGGCGGGGAAAGGTCGGGAGCGGGACGGTAGCGCGGACCCCTCGCGCCTAACTCTGCGGCCTCGAGCAATTGTGGGCCTTCCCCCGCGCGGAGCCGGTGCTCCCGGGCAAGCCCCTAAGGAGCCCTTCCCATGGCGATGCCTAGCAAGGCCAAGTACGTGATCATCGGCGCCGGCATTCACGGTCTTTCCACCGCCTGGCACCTCGCGGCCAAGCTGGAGGCGACCGGCAAGGGCTCCGGCAAGGACATCGTGGTTCTCGACAAGACCGCGATCGGCGCCGGCGCCTCGGGCATCGCCTGCGGCGTGGTGCGCAACAACTACTTCCAGCCGGCGATGCGCGAGCTGATGGCACAGTGCGTCGAGGTGTGGGAGAGCGACATGGAGGCCTTCTCCTACCATCCCGTCGGCTACATGCAGATCAGCCCCGAGGTGATGCACCAGGACGTGGCCTCGATCTACGCGCAGCAGAAGGCGATCGGCTACACCAGCGACTTCATCGAGGGCGAGGCCGAGTCCTTCAAGTACATGAAGGGCCTCTTCGACGACTGGCAGGCCAAGGGCATCACCTCGGTGCTGCACGAGAAGAAGGGCGGCTACGCGAACAACCTGAAGTCCGTCTACGGCCTCGCCAAGAAGGCCGAGGACAAGGGTGCGCGCATCATGACCGGCGTGACCGTGACCGGTTTCGAGTTCGGCCACAACACCGGTGCCGTGACCGCGGTCGTCACCGACAAGGGCAGGATCGAATGCGACCAGGTGGTGGTCGGCGTCGGGCCCTGGATCGCCAAAGTCTGGGACATGCTGGAGCTGCCGAAGTCGGTCGACATCAAGGGCCGCGACGGCAAGCTGCACAAGGACGTGCCGATGTGGCGCTACTGGTGCCTGGAGGAAGGCACGCTGGGCGTCGATCCGGGCTTCCTCAAGACCAACGACGGCAGGATGCCGCCGGTGATCCACGTCGACACCGACGCGCCGCTCTACAGCGACGTCGACGGCTCGCTGATCACCGACAAGCTCTGGGGCATCTACTACAAGCCGGACTTCAACTTCGGCGGCATCCAGGGCGGCGCCATGCCCTACGTCGTCGAGACGCCGGTCGACCAGGTGGCGCTCGATCCCTATGGCCCGAACAGCCCGGACTTCATCGTCGGCGACGACTTCGCGCACATGTGGTGCTCGGCGCTGGCCTTCTGCCACAAGCGCTTCGAGGGGCAGATCCAGCACTGGAAGCAGGAGCCCTCGGGCGGGCTCGGCTGCTTCACGCCGGACTCCTTCCCGGTCTTCGACACCTTCCGCCAGAACGTGCACGTCATCGCCGACAGCAACCACGGCTACAAGATGATCGGCGTCGGCAAGCTGGTGGCGGACGAGGTGCTGGGCCAGAAGTCGCGCCTGCTCGAGCCCTTCCGGCACAGCCGCTACATCGAGGGCAAGCTGCACCCGGTCAGCCACTCGCCCTTCCCCTGGAGCTGAACGTCACAACACCGTCGTTGCCGTGCCCGCGCCTTGCCGCTTAGCCTAGGCGGCAATGCGCGGCCGGGGGGTCGCGAGAGAGCCACGCAGAGGCTTCTGCTGCGGAGGCTCCGATGCGTGACCCCGATCGTTTTCCCCTGCGCGCCGCCCTCTGGTTGACGACGGGTCTGGTGGCCGGGCTCTGCCTCGCTCCGCTGCCTGCCGCGACGCAAAGCGAGGTCAGCCGGACCGAGTTCGACGAGCTCAGCCGACGATTGTCAGCGCTGGAAGCGAGCCTGGGCGGCGAAGCCGGCGCGCCCGCCGCGGGCGGTGTCGTGATGCAGGCGCCCTTCACCGTGGTCAGCCCGAACGGCGAGCCGGTCTTCACGGTCGAGGCCGAGGGCAACAACGTCGAGGTCAACGTCGGCGGCGACGTCGGCGTCTCGCTCGCGGCCCGCGGCCAGGAGGGTGCGAAGCTCGAGGTCAGCGGCGGCATCGACCGCTCGATCGAGCTGGTCGCGGCGCCGGCCGCCAGCTTCTTCACACTCGACCACGGCACGGGTGTCGAGGTGAAGATCGGCTTCCTCGACATGGGCACCACCGGGATCCAGATCAGCGAGGGCGACAACACGCTGATCGAGGCCAAGGCCGGTCCCGAGGGCAACAGCCTCACGATCGGGCCGGACAACGACAGCCAGGTGAAACTGGATCAAGGCGTCGGCAAGGCGGAGCTCAGCCTCGGCCAGGGCGACAAGGCGCCGGTGAAGCTCGCTGCATTGAGCCAAGGCGGCGAGCTGACGCTGGGCCCGGGCGAGAGCCCGCTGGTGCACCTCAGCGCTTCGACCGACGAGGGCACCCTCGCGCTCGGCGGCAAGGAGGCCGCGGCGACGCTCAGCGGCAAGAGTGAGACCGGCACGTTGCTGCTCGGCAAGGAGACGGGCAAGCGCGCGAAGCTGTCGAACGAGGGCGAGGGCGGCGCGCTCAGCTTGGCGCGCGGTGCCGAGCCCGCGGTGAAGCTGGAAGCGGCGGCCGAGGGCGGCCAGCTGCTGCTGGGCGCCGGCGCGGATCCGAGCCTGAAGCTGACCGGCAAGGAGAGCGGTGGGCAGATCTTCGCCGGCGAGGAGGAAGGCAAGCGTGTGCAGATCGGCATCACCGACGCGGGCGACCCGGTCGTGCAGATTGCCGACGGCGACAAGCGCGTCGCTCTCTCCGTCGTCGGCGAGATCGTCGGCACCACGGTCGCCTCGCCCGAGGGCGGCGTGGTGCTTGGCACGAGCTCGACCGGCTGGGGCGTGCATCTCAGCAAGCAGGGCACGATGCTGGCGGCGTTCGGCACCTACCACCAGGAACCCCTGGGGCTACGCCTCTTCGCGAACGGCGCAGCCACGACGCTGCTCCAGGCCGAGAACGACGGCGGCAAGCTGAACTTCGGCCTCGGCGCCCAGCCGAAGGTTCAGCTCAAGAGCAATGACAAGGGCGGTCAGATGCAGTTCGGCACGTCGGACACGCTCAGGGTGCAGATCGGCACGGTGGGCGACAGCGCCATCGTGCAGGTCGGCAACGGCAACGACCGTGCTGTCCTGGGCGCCGACAGCGAACTCGTCGGCATCACGGCGAGGACCGACGAGGGCTTTGCCGAGTTCGGCAAGGGCAGCAAGGGGTTCGGCGTCATGGTGAGCAAGGAGGGAGCGCCGATGGTGAACCTCGGCACCTACGAGGGCCGGGGCGCGGCGCTGCGCATCTTCGGCGGCGATGGCACGCAGGTCGTCGGCGCCGGCGCCAGTCAGGATGGCGGCGGCACGGTGCGCGTCTTCCCGGCCGGCGGCGGTCCCGCGCTCGCGCAGATCGACGCGTTGGTCAGCGGCGGCTTCGTTGGCGCCTTTCTGACCTCCGGCACGCCGGCGGCGACACTCGATGCCAAGGAGCGCATGGTGGCGCTCTTCAACGATCAGGGTTTGCCGATCGCCACGCTGGGGCTCTCCACCATCGCCGGCGGCGGCAACATCACCACACGTGACCCCGGTGGCGGCGGCGTCTTCTCGGCCGGTGCAGCCACCGATGGCGGCGGCGAGGCCTGCGTGGTGCGCCAGAACGGAAATACCTATTGCCTCGGCATCGGCTTGCCGGGCATGGGGTCGGGAAACTGAGCGGCGCGGATGGGCGGCGGCCCCGACCGCCCATCCGCTGCTCCGGCAGGTCTAGTTCGGACCGCGGAACGGCTCGCCCATCCGCACGAAGACCGCGCGGAACGCCGGGAGATTGCGCCGGATCTCCACCGGACCCTCCCAGGTCTCGATGTCGGGATTTACGTAGAGTGATGTGTCCTCGTTCGGCCGCGTGACGACGTCGAGGCGGTTGGGGTCGTCGCGCGTGAGCACGACGCCTGGATTGTAGCCGGTCACCAGGCCGCCGAGGCCGCCGCCCTGCTGCGTGGCCCCGCCCCCGGCCACCATGTCGCTGATGTTCCCCGGGCCCGTGACGATGCCGGTGTCCGGCTGCGGGTTCTGCTGCGGCGGCAGCGGCGGCCGCTTGCCATAGCGGTACCAGAGGATTCTGCCGTCGCGGGTGAAGGCGTAGAGCACGCCGTTCGCCGCCGCGACGACCTCGCGGAAGCCGCCCCAGCCGGTGCCGATCTCTTCCGCCGGTCCCGAGTCGGGCGAACCGTCGAGATAGCCTTTGTGGATGTAGCGCAGCAGCACGCCGTCCGGCCGGATCGCGTAGATCGTGCCGTCGCCTCCGGAGAAGACGCGCTGGA
>DATEDK010000069.1:0-3096 GCA_035281685.1 Kiloniellales bacterium
ATCGCCGGCAAACGACTTTCCGCCTCGCAGCGTCAGAAGCTGGCGCTGGCCCGCGCGCTGATCAAGGACCCGGACATGCTGGTGGTGAACGACGCGCTCGCGGTCGCCGACGGCTCCACGCAGACGCGGATTATCAGCAACGTGCGCGAGCACCGCGCCGAGCGAGGCATCATCTGGTGCCTGACGCGGGCCAGCGCGGCCCGCGGCTTCGACCGGGTGATCTTACTGGAGTATGGCCGCAAGGCGGGCGAAGGCACCTTCGAGGCGCTGGCGGGCGAAGGCTCGGCCTTGGCGCGGCTCGTCGCGGCGGGTTAGTCTTTCCAAGGGATTACGGAGCCAATGAGCCTCGATCAGGAAGTCGACATCCTCAGGCGCATTCCGCTGTTCGCCAACATCGAGCCGGCGAAGCTGAAGCTCCTGGCCTTCACCAGCCAGCGCCTGACCTACAAGCCGGGCCAGCCGCTGGTGCGCCAGGGCGACCTGGGCGATGCAGCCTACATCCTGGTCGACGGCGTGGCCGAGGTGGTGCTCGAGCGCGGCGGCGACGACGAGCTGGTGCTGACAGAGCTCGGCAAGAACGCCATCGTCGGCGAGATCGCCATCCTCTGCGACGTGCCGCGCACCGCGACCGTGCGCGCCAAGACGCCGCTGACCACGCTGCGTATCACCAAGGAGGTCTTCTTCCGCCTGGTGCGCGACTTCCCGGAGATCGGCGTGGAGGTCATGCGCACGCTGGCGCAGCGCCTCGAACACACCACCCAGCAGCTGACCGCCGCGCGCGCCGCCGCCAACGGCAGCGGCAGCTAGGCCCTGCGGCCAGGGCCGCAGAGGGCCGCCGCGATGAGCCGCCTCGATTCCTTCATCCGCCGCCTGGAGGCGCAGCGCGCCTGCCTCGACCTCGCGGCCGCCCGCGTCGCCGGGCGGCCCGGCCTGATCTTCGAGCTCGGTCTCGGCAACGGACGGACCTTCGATCACCTGCGCGAGAAGCTGCCGGGGCGGCAGATCATCGTCTTCGACCGCCAGGTGGCGGCGCACCCGGCCTGCATCCCGATCGAGGGCAGCCTGGTGCTCGGCGACATCTGCGAAACGCTGCCGCGCGCGGTCGAGCGCTACCGCGGCGAGGTCGTGCTGGTGCACAGCGACATCGGCTCGGGCGACGAGGCGAGCAATGCCCGGATCGCGGCCTATCTTTCCAAGACGCTGCCGCCGGCGCTGGTGCCGGGTGCCTTGGTGCTGTCGGACCAGGAGCTGAGCATTCCCGGCGCACGCGCGCTGCCGCTGCCGGCGGGGGTGAAGCCCGGGCGCTACTTCCTGCTGGAGGTGCCGTAGCCGGCTCTACGGCAACAGGTCCGCCAGCCAAGCCAGATAGACCTGTCGGCTGCGCGCCGCCTGCTCGGGGTTGCCGGCGATGATCGACAGCGGATCGCCGGTGCGGAGGATCATCTGCGGCAGGCGGTCGTAATCGAACCAATGATGCGAACCGGGAAAGACCTCGATCCGGAACGGCGGTGCGCCCGCGCGAGCCGCCTGAGCCTCCGCCAGCGGCAGGCAGCGGCTGACCGGTGCCCACGCGTCGAGTTCGCCGATCAGCACTAGCACCGGCGTATCGAAGTCCGCGGTGCCTTCCGTGCCGTAGCTGTCCTCGCACCAGGGGTAGAAGGCGAGGATCGCGGCCAGCCGGGTCTTGATCCCGGCCGCCGCGCGCCGCGATGGCGACGCGAGTTCGAGACCGACGTTGGCGCCGAAGGACTGCCCCAGCACCACGAGGCGGCCGGCATCGACGCGTGAATCGGCCGCAAGCAGCACGGCCGCCTCGGTTGCGGCGAGGGCGGCTGGAGCGCTCAGCGCGGGCACCTGGTCATTCTTG
This sequence comes from Kiloniellales bacterium, assembly GCA_035281685.1. GTDB lineage: Bacteria > Pseudomonadota > Alphaproteobacteria > Kiloniellales > JACOMY01 > DATEDK01. The sequence continues at coordinate 1,868 of DATEDK010000069.1, forward strand.
TCGCAGGCGGTGGCGCTGAGCACCCCGCCGTTCACCAGGAGCAACAGCTGTGCAATGCCCCAGCCCGCAGCAGCGAGAGCCTCGCGATGCATGAAGGCCGAGTGCCGCGTCCAGGCGTCCCAGCCGTCGCAGCCGGGGATGAAGATCGCCACCGGGAAGGGGCCGTCGCCTGCCGGCAGGAAAAGGTCGAGGCGCCAATCGCCCCCCTTCCCTTCCAGCTTCAACGCCGGCTCTTCGGCGGCGCCGGATGGCGCCGGCGGCAGCGTCGCCAGCATGAGCGCCAGGAGGCAGGTCGTCACAGCTCTCGGCAGCATCGGACCCATCCTTGCTCAGGGCACCGCCTGCAGAATCTAGCACGGGACTTCCGTCAAGGCACGGTTTCCGCCAGCCACTCCATGTAGCGCGCCCGGCTCGCCTTCGCCTGCGCCTCGTTCCCCTGCACCACCTCCAGGCCCTTGTAGCCGGCGATCTCGTAGCGCGGCATGAGGTCGAGGTCGAAGGAGTGGTAGGCGCCGGGATAGATCTCGACGACGAAGGGCGCCGGGTTCTCGCGCGCGGCCTGCGCCTCGGCCAGGGCCACGCAGCGGCTGACCGGTGTCCAGGTGTCGAGCTCGCCGCCCAGCACCAGCACCGGCGTGTCGAAGTCGGCCGCCGTGCCCATGCCGTAGCGGTCGTAGCAGTAGGGGTAGTAGGGGATGACCGCGGCGAAGACGCGCTCGGCGCCGGCGAGCTGGCGCCGGTGCACCGAGGCGATGTCCAACGCGACCGAGCCGCCGAAGGACTGACCCATGAAGACGATCCGGCTTTCGTCGACATCGTCGCGCGCGCCGAGCGCGGCCGCCGCCTCGCTGGCCGCCAGCACCGCGTCGTCGCGCATCCCCTCCAAGAGGGCATCGTCCGTGCAGATGGAGTCGATCCCACGCGCGCCCAGCACGTCGAGCTCGGCGATGCCCCACCCCTGCTCTGCCAGCGCCTGGCGATGCCGGTCCGCGGAGTGCCGCTCCCAGGAGCTCCAGCCGGCGCAGCCGGGAAGGAAGACCACGAGCGGGTACGGACCGGGACCCTCCGGGAGCTTCAGGTAAAGCTTCCACTGGCCCTCGGCCGCGAGGTTGGGTTTCTGCAACAGGTCGGCGTGGAGGGGAGTGGCGAAGAGAAGAGCGAGGCAGAGGAGCGTAAGACGAAGCATCGCTACCGACCTCCCCTCACCCTGTCCCTCTCCCCGCTATCGC
>DATEDK010000070.1:0-7569 GCA_035281685.1 Kiloniellales bacterium
GCGGCCTGGAGGAGCGCCTGAAGCCGAAGGACCGGGAGATCGCGCATCGCATCCTGAAGGAGATCTGCGACCGCCTGCGGTTCCTGGTGGACGTCGGGCTGGAGTACCTCACGCTGGCGCGCGCCTCGGCGACGCTGTCGGGCGGCGAGAGCCAGCGCATCCGCCTCGCCTCGCAGATCGGCTCGGGCCTGACCGGCGTGCTCTACGTGCTGGACGAGCCCTCGATCGGCCTGCACCAGCGCGACAACGCGCGGCTCCTGGAGACGCTGAAGCGCCTGCGCGACCTGGAGAACACCGTGATCGTCGTCGAGCACGACGAGGATGTGATCCGCCAGGCCGACTGGATCGTCGACATGGGTCCCGGTGCCGGCATCCACGGCGGTCACGTGGTGGCCGAAGGGCGGCCCGAGGCGGTCATGGCCAATCCCAACAGCCTGACCGGCCAGTACCTGACGGGCCTGCGGCAGATCCCGCTGCCGCGCCTGCGCCGCCAGGGTCATCCTGACCAGGCCGTGCGCCTGATCGGCGCGGCCGGCAACAACCTGCACGACGTGACGCTGGCGGTGCCGCTCGGCACTTTCACCTGCATCACTGGCGTCTCTGGGTCAGGCAAGTCGACGCTGGTGATCGAGACGCTCTACAAGGCGCTCGCCCGCCGGCTCAACGGCGCGCGCGAGCATCCGGCGCCTTTCAAGGAGCTCCAAGGGCTGGAGCACCTGGACAAGATCATCGACATCGACCAGTCGCCGATCGGGCGCACGCCGCGCTCCAACCCGGCGACCTACACCGGGGCCTTCACGCCGATCCGCGACTGGTTCGCCGGTCTGCCCGAGGCGAAGGAGCGCGGCTACAAGGCCGGTCGCTTCTCCTTCAACGTCAAGGGCGGGCGCTGCGAGGCCTGCGAGGGCGACGGCGTCATCAAGATCGAGATGCACTTCCTGCCCGACGTCTACGTGCAGTGCGACGTCTGCAAGGGCAAGCGCTACAACCGCGAGACCCTCGAGGTGAAGTTCCGCGGCCATTCCATCGCCGACGTGCTGGAGATGACCGTCGAGGAGGGCGCCAAGCTGTTCAAGGCGGTGCCGGCGATCCGCAACAAGCTGGAGACGCTGGAGCGCGTCGGCCTCGGCTACATCCACATCGGCCAGGCGGCCACCACGCTGTCGGGCGGCGAGGCGCAGCGCGTGAAGCTGGCCAAGGAGCTGTCGCGCCGCTCCACCGGCAAGACGATCTACATCCTGGACGAGCCGACCACGGGCCTGCACTACGAGGATGTGCGCAAGCTGCTCGAGGTGCTCCATGCGCTGGTCGAGCAGGGCAACACCGTCGTGGTGATCGAGCACAACCTCGAGGTCATCAAGACGGCCGACTGGATCGTCGACTTGGGCCCCGAGGGCGGCGACGGCGGCGGGCGCATCATCGCCGCCGGCACACCGGAGCAGGTGGCGCGGGTGAAGGGCAGCTACACCGCGGAATTCCTGGCGCCCTACCTTTCGCCCTCGAAGCGCAAGGCGGCGGGCTGAGGCGGGACCCTGTGGCCCATCCTTCGAGACGCAACGCTTCGCGTTGCTCCTCAGGATGAGGTCTCGTGGTTTGTCGACAAACTAGAAAACCTCATCCTGAGGAGCCCTGCGCAGCAGGGCGTCTCGAAGGATGGGCCAAGGTGCACGCTCTAAACTTACAGCCCGGCCTGCGCCGAGCCCAGCGACTTGAGCAGCGCCGGATCGACCAGCTCCAATGGCTCAAGCCGTCTTCTTCTGTCGCGCAGCCAAGGCCTCGAGCACCTGCGCGGCCTGCTCGGCGTCGCTCACGGCAGCGCGCAGCGCGGCCGAGAGATCCTCCGGCAAGGGGCCCTGCCCCAGCGAGCCGATCAGACGATCGAGCTTGTTGCGCGCCAGCCAGGCCTTATGCCGCGCGAACTCCGCTTCGATCGCGGGCTCACCCCAGCCGGCGATCCCGTCGCGCGTCGGATCGATGCAGTCGAGCGACGTCGTAACAAGGCCGGGAACGACGGTGATGCGCTCGCCACGCCGGGTGAGCGCGGTTGCGCGGTGGATGACGTGACTGCCCTGCTGGAAGACCGCATAGCCGGCGGCCGGAAAAGGCAGGCTCACGATCCGCTCGAGCGGCAGATCGCGCGCCGTCGCATCGACAAGGCCTTCGACACGGGTTTCCAGGAAAGCCGCCGCGTCGCGCCGGGTGCCTAGGAAGAACTGGAAAACGCCACCTTCGAGCTGGCGTGGGTCGCTCAGCATCAGCACGTAGTCGAGGCCGATGCTGTCGCTGTGCCAGGTATCGACCGCGCGGCTGAGGTCCTCGGGCGCGAAGTTGATGTAGGCCTGCTGCGAGGGCATCGAGTGGGCGACCAGTGGACAGCCGGCGATCTCCGACATGTGGCGCGTCACCTCCGGCGCATTGCAGAAGTCGCGCACGAAGCGGGAGCGGTAGACGCTGCCCGGCACGTAGCTGGCCGTGCGGTTGGAGGTGCGACGACCCTCGCCCAGTCGAAGCGCTACCTGGCGGAAGGCCGCGACGCCCTCATCCGACAGCAGGCGGAAGGGCGTCGTGATCGCCACCTTGCTGGGTGCGGCGGCGATCTCGGCGCTGTCGTAGCCGAGATCGGCGAGCTGCCACACGCGTTCGGGCCGGCCGAGCGCCAAGTGCCGCGCCGCATCGAAGGCGGGCTCATCCTGAAGGGCTGGATAGGCTTCCGGCCGATGCTGGGGAAAGTCCAGTCCGGACGGAACGGAGCGATCACGCCGGAGCACGGTCATCGGTCCTCCCTTGCTCTCCGGTCACCTTAGGCGAGGACGCGCCGGGCGGGCAACGCGGGCCTAGGGTTCCCAACCGTCGAGCCAGCGGCTGAGCTCGACGACCTCGGCGGGCGAGCCGCTGTCGTGGAACCAGGAATCGACAGCCCAGCCGACGCCGCCCTTCTCGTGCAGGACCGCGGTCATGTGCGTGCGGCTGTTGCCGACGAAGGCGCGATGGATCGGCCGCCCGGCGGTGTGGAAGCTCAGGAGGCCGGCGTCGTCCAGCATGATCAGCAGGCGCGTGGTGTTGACCGCCTCATCCACGCAGTCGAGGTCGCCCACCGGCGCCAGGATGCCGGTGCCGGCCGGGTCGTTGGCCGTCCCGGTTCTCGGCCCCACGACCCGCTCGAAGCGGCCGACGACTTCGGCCACGGCCGCGCGTTCGGCGGCGCCGTCACCGGCGGGCCCGGCAAGCGGCTCCACGATGCCCGCCCAGTCCGCGGCGGTCAGCGATACCGGGTGCTGGATTTCGCAGCCGTGGTCCGAGCAGTAGGTGAACTGCTCCGGCGTGGGCGGCAGGCCGCTCGCCAGCGCTTGATCGGCCTGCGGCAGGCTCTTGCCGTGATTGAGGCAGCCGGAGAGCAGGCTCGCGGCCAACGCAGCGCAGAGGGCCCACCGCGTGGTCAGGAGGCGATACCGGCCTGTTCGAGGATGGCGTGCAGCAGCACCGTGCAGCCGGCCGCCAGATCCTGCGGTGTGGCGTTCTCGATCTCGTTGTGGCTGATGCCGTCCTCGCAGGGCACGAAGATCATCGCGGTCGGCGCGACGCGCGCGAGATAGACCGCGTCATGGCCGGCGCCCGACACGATGTCCCGGTGCGAGAAGCCGGCACGCTCGGCGCCACGGCGCACGGCGTCGACCAAGGGCTTCGCAAAGGGCGTGGCCGGCGAGAGCCAGATCTGCTCGATCGCGAGCTCGAGGCCGCCAGCCTGGGCGATCTCCGCCAGCCCCTGACGCAGCCTGCCGTCCATCTCCAGAAGGCGGGCATCGTCCGGATGGCGGAAGTCGACCGTCATCCAGACGCGGCCGGGGATCACGTTGCGGCTCGCCGGGTGCACCTGCAGCATGCCGACGGTAGCGCAGGCGCCCGGCTGGAAGGCGAGGCCGATCTCGTTGACCAGAGTGACCGCCTTGGCGGCACCCACCAGCGCGTCGCGCCGGCGGCCCATCGGCGTCGGCCCGGCGTGCGCCTCCTGGCCGGTGAAGGTGATCTCGTACCAGCGCTGGCCCTGCGCGCCGGTCACCACGCCGATCGTCTTGTGCTCGGCCTCGAGGATCGGGCCCTGCTCGATGTGCGCCTCGAAGTAGGCGGCGGGCAGCTCGTCGGCCAGGCCTTCGCCACGATAGCCGATGGCATCGAGCGCCCGGCCGAAGGTCGTGCCCTCCTGATCCTTGCGCTCCAGCGTTTCCTCCAGGGGAAAGATGCCGGCGTAGGTACCCGAGCCCATCATCGCCGGCGCGAAGCGGCTGCCTTCCTCGTTGGTCCAGACGACGACCTCGACCGGCGCCGCGGTCTCGATCGCGTGGTCGTTCAGCGTGCGCAGCACCTCGAGGCCGGCGAGCACGCCGTAGGCGCCGTCGAACTTGCCGCCGGTCGGCTGGCTGTCGAGGTGGCTGCCGGTCATCACCGCCCTGCGCTTCGCGTCGCGGCCCGGACGGCGCACGATCATGTTGCCGACCGCGTCGACCTTCAAAGTGCAGCCGGCCGCCCTGGCCCACTGCGCAAAGAGATCGCGGCTCTGGCGGTCGAGATCGGTCAGCGTCAGGCGGCACACGCCGCCTTTCGGCGTGGCCCCGATCTTCGCCATCTCCATCAGGCTGTCCCACAGCCGGGCGCCGTCGATCTTCAGGTTGTCCATGGTCTTAGCCTTCTGCCTCGGCGCCGCAAGCCCGATCCGGGTGCACGGATGAGTGAAGCGTGGGCATCACTACTTGAAGAGCTCGCTGTGAGTGCCGGCGCGCACGAAGACGATCGCTCCGCTTCGACCTGAGCTATCGTCGACATGATAGATGAGGAGAAAGTCTCCGCCCACATGGCATTCGCGGTGGTTGGCCCACTCGCCCTTCAAGGGGTGATCCCGCCATTCCGGACCAAGCGGAGCCTCGTTGGCGATGAGCAGCAGCATTACCTCTTTGAGGCGGCGCATGTCGTAGCGCCCCGATCGCGACAGCCGCTCCCAATCCTTGTGAAAGGAACTGGTGTAGTCGGCCTTTCGGGGCGCTACCGAGCGCTTATCGGCGGCTGCCTTTTTCAAGGCTGGCTATCATGTTCTCGGCATTGTCGAAGCGCGCCTTCTGGCTGCGCACCAGCTCCTCGGCCTCAGCCATCGCCGCACGGGTCTCCGCGTTGGGCACCTTCAGCTCGAGTGGAAAGGCCTGGTCGGCGGCAATGCGGTGAAACAGTAGCCGTACGGCATCGGACGCCGACAGGCCCATCGCCTCCAGCGCGGCCGTCGCCTTCGCCTTCACCTTCTCGTCGATGCGAACGTGGAGCATGGAGGTCGCTGCCATCGTCTCTCCGTATCTCAATTGAGATACATATAGCCGCCGGCGGCGGAGAGTCAAGATTCACGCTGGGATTGCGCGCCGCTCGTCCTCGCCGCCAACCGGGTTGGCAGCGAGGCGGGGCCGGCCCGCTGCGGTCGCCACGATGACGCTCTCCAGAAAGGTGCGCAAGCCGCCGGGTCCTTCCACGACGTTGTCCGCGCGGCTGGTCTCCAATCGGATGTCGACCGCGCCCGCCGCTCGTGCCTGCGCCGCCGCCTTGTCGCGCGCCGCGCTCAACGTCACCACCGCGGCCTGCTCCAGGTCGGGGAAGTCGCGGATGCCGTCCGGCAGGTGCGCACGGAAGCGCCCCTCCTCCGGCTGCGTCACCAGGAGCGAGACGCGTTGCACGATACCGCTCGCGACCGCGCCCACGGCATTGCAAACCTCGGCATGGGGCGGCAGCACGAGCCGGGTGGCGAGGCGTTCGCAGACCGCCGGATAGTAGGTCGCGGCGGGCGCGCCGATCGCCAGCACCGGCCTGGTCAGCGCGAGGCGCGCGCCGAAGAGCTGGCCGCTACCGGCATCGGCGGCGAAGGCGCGGTCGACCAAGACCCGGCCCAGGCCGTCCGGCAGGATCGGCGGCCCGCCCTCCTCCACCAGCGCCGCACCCAGCAGCGCCTCGGCGGAGAGCGCGACCACGCGCCGGTGCACCGCTTCGGCCACCGCTTCCGGCCCGACATGACCGCTCAGCCTGGCGAGGATCGCAGCACCGAGAACGGCGGCCTCCCGGCACCAGCCCTGCTGCCGTCCCAGCACGTGCGCGGCGTCGCTCGGCGTGAAGGCGGCGAGGATCGCAAGACCGCGGTCGAGCAGCCGCTGCAGCGCGCGCTTCATCAAGTAGTCCGCGGCAAGCCGGCCCACCGGCTGCGGCCCTTCGGCCATCGCCTGCCAAAGGCGCGCCTCGGCGGGCTTCAGCGCAGCACCCGCCGGCAAGGGCCGCAGCCTGAGCGCGAAGCGGCCCGCGTCGGCGCTGGGCTCCTCCAGCGCCGACTGCTCCGCAAGCCAGGCCAGCACCTGGGGATGGTCTCGTGCCAACAGCGACAGCGGCTGCGCACGGCGCGGCCCCACCTTGAGCGTCCCCACCTGCAGCGGATGGACCTCGACCCTGACCTCGCTGTCGCCGCCCAGGCCGAGCGTATGCACGGCCACCGCCTCGACCATGGTGCGGAAGCCGCCGACCCGCGCGCCCTCGGCGCTGAGCTGCGGCCGCCCCTGCCGCAGCACGGCGATGTCGGTGGTGGTGCCGCCGATGTCGGACACGAAGAGCGTGCCGTCCGTAGGCAGGTCCTTGCCCGCCAGCGCTGCGGCACCGACCACCGAGGCGGCCGGTCCGGAGAGGATCGTCTCCACCGGCGAGGCGAGCGCGACCTCGGCGCTGACCAGCGAGCCGTCGCCTTTCACCACGGTCAAGGGACAGGCGAGCCCCAGGCCAGCCATCAGCCCCTGCACCGCCTCGACCAGCTGTTGGATCAGCGGCACCAGCCGGGCGTTCAGCACCGCGGTCAGCGCGCGGCGCGGCGCATCCAGACCGGAGGAGAGCTGGTGCGCGCAAGTCACCGCCTTGCCAGTCAGCTTGCGGATCAGGTCGCGCGCTTCGAGCTCATGCGCCGGGTTGCGCACCGCGAAGTAGCCGGCGACCGCGTAGGACTGCACGAAGGGTTCCTGCTCCGCCACCGCGTGCTCCAGAGCGCCCCGATCGAGCGGCGCCAGCGGGTGGCCTTCGGGACCGTGCCCGCCGCCGATGAAAGCGACCGGATCGCCGCGCAGCGCCTCGCGCAGGCCGGCACGCTCCAGGGCCTGCGGCGGATAGCCGATGAGGATCAGGCCGACCGGGTGGCCGTGGCTCTCGACCAGGGCATTGGTGGCGAGCGTGGTCGACAGCGAGACCAGAGCCACCTCGCGCGCACGGCCGTCGAGCACTTGAGCCAACGCCTCGCCGATACCGAGGGCGAGGTCGTGCTTGGTGGTCAGCGCCTTGGCCTTGGCCACCACGCCTTTCGCCTCGTCCCAGAGGACGGCGTCGGTGTAGGTGCCGCCGGTGTCGATGCCGATGAGAAGGGCCAAGGAAAACTCCGGCGCGACAGGAAGCATCGGCGCCGCGGCTTGGCAAGGGCCAGGCTTGGCAAGGAGTGGGGGAATGCCTAGGACTGAAGCATGGCTGGGATCGCAGAGGTCCATGTGATCGGCGGCGGGCTCGCCGGCAGCGAGG
>DATEDK010000071.1:0-3794 GCA_035281685.1 Kiloniellales bacterium
GCGGGCGCATCGTGCCGAGCTTCACGCACAACTGGCTGAAGCGGCGCGGTGCAAGCGCGCTGCCTCGCAGCAGCCTGCCGCTGGATGCCGCGAGTCTCGGTCTCAGCGCCGGCGGCCTCGCGCTCTGGCTGGCAGAGCTGCCGCTGGTCGCCGGGCCGATCCTGCTGGCTGCCGCCATGGCGCAGCTGCTGCGGCTCTCGCTCTGGCGCGGCTGGTCGACCCTCGGCGAGCCGCTGGTCGCGGTCCTGCACCTCGCCTACCTTTGGATCCCGGTCGGCCTCGCCCTGCTTGGCGCAGCACAGCTCTGGCCGCAGGTCATCGCCGAGTCGGCTGCGCTGCATGCGCTGGGCGCCGGGGCGCTCGGCGGCATGGTGATGGCGGTCACGACGCGGGCGACGCTCGGACACAGCGGCCAGGTGCTGCAGGCCGGGCTTGCCACCGCCGCGATCTATGCCGCCGTGCTGCTGGCCGCACTGCTGCGCGTGCTTTCCAGCCTCTTGCCGGACGGCTTGGCGTTGGCGGGCCTGGCGGTGCAACCGGGCACACTGCTGGCCGCAGCGGCCTTGCTCTGGGTCGCGGCGCAGGCCGGTTTTCTCTGGCGCTTCGGACCTCTGCTCCTCGGGCTGAACCAGCGGTCCTAGGCCGCCGAGCTCTCCTCGAGCGCGAGACGCACGGCTTCCGCCAGCTGTCGCCGGTTGAACGGCTTGCGCAGGAGCCGCTCGCCCTGTTCCTGCTCGTCGAGATCGGTGCCGGCGTAGCCCGACATCAGCAGGACGCGCAGCCGCGGATGGAGCTGGCGGGCTTGGCGCCGCAGGTCGATGCCGCTGATGCCGCCCGGCATGATGTTGTCGGTCAGCAGCAGATCGAACCGATCGTCCCCCTGCAGCAGGGTGAGCGCGGCGGTGCCCTGCTCCACCGCGGTCACCTGGTAGCCCAGGTGCTCGAGTTGGCCGGAGACGAACTCGCGCACCAGCGGTTCGTCCTCGACCAGGAGGATCCGCTCCTCGCCGCGCACGTTCTCCGGCGGAGCGCCATGCGCATCGCGCCTGAGTGCGACTGGCTCCGCCACCGGAAGGTAGAGATGCACGACCGTGCCGCGGCCCGGTTCGCTCTCGATCTGCACGCTGCCGCCGGACTGCGCGGCGAAGCCGTAGACCATGGAGAGGCCGAGGCCGCTTCCCTGCCCTACCTCCTTGGTGGTGAAGAAGGGCTCGAAGGCGCGGCGCAGCACCTCGGGGGTCATGCCGGAGCCGTCGTCGATGACGCGCAGCTCGAGCTGCGGCGCCTTGCGCCCGCCGCGGCCTGGCGCCGGCTTCGCCATCTCCGCTTCCAGCACGATGCGGCCGCCCTTCGGCATCGCGTCGCGCGCATTGAGCACGAGGTTGATGAGCGCGGTCTCGAGCTGCGAGCGATCGACCAGGGCCGTGGGCAGATCGGGTTGCAGCCGGGTTTCGATCTCGATCGCCGCCGCCATGGTCCGGCGCAGCAGCCGTGCCGTGTCCTCGATCAGGAGGTCGACCTGCACCAGGCTGGGATTCAGCGACTGACGGCGCGCGAAGGCGAGCAGCTGGCGCGTCAGGTTGGCGCCGCGCTCGGCCGTGTCGGCGATGATCTGCGCCAGCCGCCGGTTGCCGTCGCCCAGCGTCGGGTCGTTCGCCAGCGCTTCGGCGTTGCCGAGCACGACGGTCAGGAGATTGTTGAAGTCGTGCGCGATGCCGCCGGTCAGCTGGCCCACGGCCTCCAGGCGCTGCGCGTGGCGCAGCTCCTCGGCGGCGCGGCGCTGCTCGGTCACGTCGAGTGCCACGCTCATCAGGGCATCGACGCCGCCGAAGCTCAGCGGCTCGGCGGTGACGACGGCCAGGAAGGGCGTGCCGTCGCGCCGGCGGAAGCAGATCTCCGCCCCGGCCACCCGGCCGCGGCTGTCCAGCTCGTCGAGGAAGCGCGCGCGGTCCGTCTCGGTCCAGAAGTCGTCGCCGCTGCGCAGGTTGGTGACGCCGGGCGTGTGTCCGAAGCTGAGCTTGGCCACGTCGTTGGCGAAGAGCACGACCCCGTCGGAGGCGCGCGTGATCACCACCGGCACCGGCAGGCTCTCGACGATGACGCGCAGCTGCTCGCCCTGCTCGACCACCTGCCGCTCGGCCGCACGCTGCTCGGTCAGGTCGACGGCGACCACGGCAAGGCTGTTGCCCCCCGCCACCGTGCTGAGGCTGATGGAGAGCGGGATCGAGCTGCCGTCGCGCCGGCGCCAGGTCACCTCCAGCGGCCGCGCGCCCTCGCGCGCCAGTTGGCGCTGCAGGAAGGGCAGCAGCGGAAAGCCGGTCTCCTCGGGCAGCAGCGGCACCGGCTGGCCGACGACCTCGCCCGCGCGCCAGCCGAAGACCCGTTCCGCCGCGCGGTTCCAGAAGGAGACGCGGCCCTGGTCGTCCAGCACGAAGACCGGCAGGGCGAGCGATTGGAAGAGCTCGCCCAGCGCGTCCTTGGCGTGGCGCAGCTCCGCCTCGATCTCCTTGGTCGCGGTGACGTCCTGCACCACGCCCAGCGTGCCGAGATAGGCGCCGCTTTCGTCGACGATCTGCTCGGCCGCTTCGTAGCAGTAGCGCAGCGCGCCGGTCCGGGTGATCACACGGAACTCGATCTCGTAGGGCTCGCCCCGCGCATAGGCGCCCTCGGTCACGGTCCGGTAGCGCTCGCGATCCTCGGGATGCAGCGTGGCATAGACCTTGGCGTTGTCCCCACGGAGCGCGAAGTACTCCGCCACGCTGAGCTCGTAGATGCGCGCCAGCTCCTCCGAGCAGTGCACGCAGCAGCCGCAGGTTTCGTCCCAGATCCAATGGCCGATGGCGCCGAGCCGCTCGGACCGGCGCATGATGACGCCGCGCAGCCGAGAGCCCGCCAACTCGGACACGGCCGTGCCTACCGGCAGGACGATCTGCCCCGGCATGCTGAGGCTGCCACGCCTCGCCTGTTCTTCTTCGGCCACCGCCGAACCCCCAAAGTCCTTCGGCCGACGGCGGGACTATAGGTGCAATCCTGCCGCGAGCGCGGCTTCTACCATTCCCTCTTGGAATGTGGCATTCCAGAATGGAAGGATCGCCGCTCAGCCCGCGCTGTGCAGCAGCAAGTCCTTGGCTTCATTGAGTTCTGCCGCCAGCCAGTCGGACCCGCCATGGTCCGGATGCAGCTTCTGCATCAGCCGGCGATGCGCCTGCTTGATCTCCTCGGCCGAAGCCCCGGGTGCCAATCCGAGCACGGCGTAGGCCTGCTCCCGGGTCATCGGCAGCCGGCCGCCGCGCCCCTCGCCTGCGGCCTGCAGGTTGCGCCAGTCGGCATGGCGGCGGTCGAGCCAGGCCTCGAGCAGGGCGAGCGACTGGGCGTCGCCTGTCAGTTCGCCGCGCAGCGCCAGCAGCTCGCTCAGCGTCAGGTCGATCAACCGCCGGCCGGCGAAGCGGCCCTGCAGCACCTCGCCCTCGGCCTCGCCGGTGGCGTGGTCGAGCGTCATCGCGAGCCAGCGGGTGCGCACGCCGGACTGCCGGCCATAGCGGCGGCCCTGCGCCGCAGCGCGCATCCGGCCCAGCAGGTTCGGCGCCAAGCGCCAGAGCGCGAGCCCGATCAGCGGCACCACCGCGGCCGCGAAGTAGAGGCGGAAGATCAGCAGCCAAGCCAGCACCAGCACGGCCAGCACCGTGATCGCGACGCGCAGGCCGCCCAAGATCTGCGCCGGCTGCGCATGGCTGAACCACCAGGCAATGAGCGCGATGCCGATGAGAATGGCCAGGATCAGCAGCAGGACGGGC
>DATEDK010000072.1:0-7378 GCA_035281685.1 Kiloniellales bacterium
ATATCGGCGTCGGACCTTCGGCATGCGCGTCCGGCAGCCAGGCGTGCAGCGGCGCGAGGCCGACCTTTGTGCCATAGCCGAGAAACAGGAATACGATGGCGACATTGAGGAGTGCCGCGTCGAAGTTCGCCAGCGGTCCGCCCATGCCGAAGGCGAACGTGATGATGCCCATGTGCTCGATCGACGAGTAGGCGAACATCCTTTTGATGTCGCGTCGCCGGTAGAGCATGAAGGCGGCGAAGACCAGCGAGGTCAGGCCCATCACGACCATCAGCGGGCCGGGCGCCAGCGCCGCTGCGTTGCCGGCGAGCAGCATCTTGAAGCGCAGCACGGCATAGAGCGCGCAGTTCAGCAGCAGACCGGAGAGCACGGCGGAGATCGGCGTCGGACCCTCGGCATGCGCGTCCGGCAGCCAGGCGTGCAGCGGCGCCAGACCGACCTTGGTGCCGTAGCCCAGCAGCAGGAAGACGAAAGCGACGTCGAGCAGCGCCGGATCGAAGCCCGCGACCGCGGCGAGCAGCCGGGTCCACACCATGGCGTCCAGCCCGGGGCCCACCACGGGCTGCGCCGCCATGTAGACGAGGATCGTGCCGAACAGCGCGAAGGCGATGCCGACGCTGCCCAGGATGAAGTACTTCCAGGCCGCCTCCAGCGCCTCGTGCGTGCGGTAGATGCCGACCATCAGCACGGTGGTGAGGGTGGCGAGCTCGATGGCCACCCACATCAGGCCGATGTTGTTGGCGATCAGCGCCAGGTTCATCGCGAACATCAGCACCTGGTACATGGCATGGTAGAAGCGCAGGAAGGCGGGCCGCAGCCGGCCGCTTTCCAGCTCGTGACCGATGTAGCTGGCGCTGAACAAGCTGGTGGTGAGACCGACGAAGGTGCCGAGCACGACGAAGACGATGTTGAGCTCGTCGATCAGGAAGTAGTCGCCGGCCTGGCGCTCCTCGGTCAGCAGCAGCAGGGCCGAGAGGAAGGTCAGCAGGCTCGCCAGCACATTGAGCCGGGCCGAGAGGCGATAGCCGCTGAGCGAGGCGAGCAGAACGGCCGCCACGACCGGGATCGCCAGGATCAGCGTGGTCGCCTCGACCGTCACTGGCGCTCTCCGCGATAGGGATCCATCGCCTGCAGGTCGACGGTGTCGAAACGCTCGCGAATGCGGAACAGGAAGACGCCGATGACGATGAACGCGATCAGCACGGAAAAAGCGACGCTGATCTCGACCACGAAGGGCATCCCCTTGGCCCCCGCCGCCGCCAGCACCAGGCCGTTCTCCAGCGACATGAAGCCGACCACCTGGCTGACCGCGTTGCGGCGCGTGACCATCATCAGCAGGCCCAGCAGCAGCACGCAGAGCGCGAAGGCAAGGTCCTCGCGGGCCAGGGGATCGGCCTGCGGCGTGACGCGCAGCATGACCACCATGGCGAGCGAAACCAGACCCATGCCGGCGAGCATGGTGAGGCCGACGCCCACGACCTTCTCGATCTCACGATGGATGCCGAGGCGGGCGATCATGCGGTGCAGCGCGTAGGGGATGATCAGCGCCTTGAACAGCAGCGCGATCAGCGCGGTGAGATAGAGGTCGGGATTCGATTGGCTGTACGCCTGCCAGGCGACCGAGAGCGACAGCAGCACCGCCTGCAGCGCGAAGACGTTCAGCAGCGCGTAGAGCCGCACCTGGTAGAGCATCACGAAGCTCACCAGCACCAGGCCGCCGGCGAGCAGATGGGCGACGTCGAAGAAGAGGCCGTCCATCAGAGGCTCCTCGATACGAAGAGCAGCAGCGTGGCGAGCAGGCCCAGCATCGCGGCCGCGCCCAGGAACTCGGCGACCCGGAACACGCGCATCTTGGCGATGGCGGTCTCGAACAGTGCCAGCAGCACGGCGCCGACGGCGAGCTTGCCCAGGTAGATGGCGGTGCCCAGCAGGTAGCGCTCGGCACCCGTGCCGGCCGGTGCCAGGCCCCAGGGCACGAAGAGGCAGCCGATCAGCGAGAGATAGAGCAGCAGGCGCAGCGAGGCCGCCAGCTCGATGACCGCCAGGTGCCGCCCGGAGTATTCGAGCACCATGGCTTCGTGGACCATGGTGAGCTCGAGGTGCGTGGCCGGGTTGTCGATCGGGATGCGGCCGTTCTCCGCCAGGGCGACCATCAAGAGGGCGGCCAGGGCCAGGGCGAGCGACACGCGCAGGCCGACATCGCTGGAAAGCAGGAAGCCGGCGACGGTGGAAAGCTGCGTCGAGCCGACCACCAGGGCAAGGGTGAAGACGATCAGCAGCATCGCCGGCTCGGCCAGCGTGGCGATCATCATCTCGCGGCTGGAGCCGATGCCGCCGAAGCTGGTGCCGACATCGAGCCCGGCGAGCGCCTGGAAGAAGCGGGCGCTGCCGAGCAGCGCGGTGATGGCGATCAGATCCGCCGACCAGCTGAACAGCAGTCCGGTGGCGAAGGTCGGCACCAGGGCGGCGGCGATCCAGGTCGCGGCGAAGATGAGATAGGGGCTGACGCGGAACAGCCAGGAGGCGTTCTCCGCCAGCACCACCTCCTTGCGCAGCAGCCGCAGGACGTCGCGGTAGGGCTGCAGCACCGAGGGTCCCCGCCGGCGCAGCAGCCGCGCCTTCACCTTGCGCACCAGGCCGGTGAGCAGTGGGGCCAGCAGCAGCACCAGCAGCATCTGCGCGCCCTGCGCCAGGAGGTCGCCGATCAGGACCATAGCGCCAACACCAGCAGAAGCGTCACCAGCGAGAAGAAGGTGAAGCCGAGGTAGCGCCGGATGGTGAGGAACTGCAGGCCGTTCAGCAGGTCGGCCACCTTCGTCACCTGGCGCGCAAGCGGCGCGTAGAGGCGCTCCCAGGCGAGGTCCACCGCCCGCTGCTGGAAATGCGCTGCGCGCAACTCCCCGGGAGCGGGCATGTCGACGCTGTCCCGGGCGAGGAGGACGTGTTGGCCGAAAACCCGGCGCAGTGGCTGGGCGAAGCCGCTGGCGGTGTACTGGGTCGCCGGACTGGGGTCGGGATAGCCGCAATCCCAGGGCGCGCCGCGCCGGAGCGCGTGCGAGGCCAGGCGGTGGATCATCAGCACGGCGAGAGCGGTGGAGATGATCGCGAAGCAGAACACCAGCAGTCCGTTGTAGGAACTGCGGGCCTCGGCGATCGGCACGATCGACAGCCAGGGCACCGCGGATTGCGGCGGCATCGCGGCGCCGACCAGACTCCGCACCGCGGGAGCCAAGGCGTCGATGACGAAGCCGGGCAGGATGCCGGCGAAGAGGCAGAGCAGCGCGAAGAAGGCCATCGCGCTCAGCGACCAGCGGTCGACCTCCTGCGCCCCGGCGGCCTCCGGCGAGCGGGGCCGGCCGAGGAAGGCGATGCCGAAAGCGCGCACGTAGCAGGCCGCAGCCAGCGCGGCGGCCAGCACCAGGAGCGCGCCCACCGCCGGCACCAGCACCTTCAGACCCCATTCCGGCAGCGCGGGGCTCAGCAGGATGGACTGCAGGGTGAGCCATTCCGAAACGAAGCCGTTCAGCGGCGGCAGCGCGGCGATGGCGACGCTGCCGATCAGGAAGGCGACCGTGGTCACCGGCATGCGGTGGATCAGCCCGCCCAGGCGCTCCAGGTCGCGCTCGCCGCTGCCGCTGAGCACGGCGCCGGCGCCAAGGAACAGCAGGCTCTTGAACAGACTGTGGTTGAAGGCATGCAGCAGCGCTGCGGTCAGCGCCAGAGCAGCGGCGGCCGGCATGGCTGCCGCCTGGAAGGCGAGCGCCAGGCCGAAGGCGACGAAGATGATGCCGATGTTCTCGATCGTGCTGTAGGCGAGCACGCGCTTCAGGTCGCTCTGCACCAGCGTGTAGAGCACTCCCAGCACAGCGGTCGCGCTGCCGACGATCAGCACGAGGATGCTCCACCACCAGGCGGGCGAACCCAGCAGGTCGAAGACGATGCGCACGAAGCCGTAGAGCGCGATCTTGGTCATCACGCCGCTCATCAACGCCGAGACGTGGCTGGGCGCGGCCGGGTGGGCGAGCGGCAGCCAGACATGCAGCGGCACCAGTCCCGCCTTCGACCCGGTGCCGAGCAGTGTCAGCAGCAGCACGAGGGTGAGCAGCCAGTCCGGGCGCTCGCCACCGCGGATGGTGGTGAAGGCATAGCCGCCTTCCGGCCCCGCCAGCAGGCCGAAGGCCAAGAGCAGCATCAGCGTGCCGAAGCTCGCCATCAGCAGGTAGACGAAGCCGGCGCGCCGGTTGTCCTCCCGACGATGATCGCTGATCACCAGCGCCCAGGAGGCGAGCGACATCAGCTCCCACGAAAAGAGGAAGGTGAAGGCCTCGTCGGCCAGGACGACGAGGCTCATCGCGCCCAGGAAGGCCGCATAGAACGGCAGCACGCGGCCGGGTGCCTCCGCGTGGCGGCCGTAGCCCAGGCCGTAGAGGCTGGCGCCGGCGGCGCCCAGGCCGACGATGGCGAGAAAGCAGGCGGCCAGCGAGTCGAGACGGAAATGCGCGCCGATCCAGGGCAGCGCCAGCGGCAGCGACAGGCTTTCCGGCGCCCGGCCGAAGAGCTGGACCAGCGCTCCCGCAAAGAGGCAGAGCGACAGGGCCAGGCTGCCGCCGTAGACGAGAGCGTTCGCGACGGGGCGTCGGCGCAGCACGGCGGCAGCCAGCGCGAGCGCGAACTGTGCGGCGGCGCACAGCAGCAGCAGGCCGAGCAGCGTCATCGCCGTGCCGCCGACCTCATCGCTTTCACCATGGTCAGGTCGTCTGTCGCGGCCAGCCGGCTCGTCATCCGCCGGTCTTCAGCCGCACGCCGCGGCCGCCTCCCTGACTGACGGCTCCTTCGCCGATCAGCTCGACGCCGGCGTTCGCCAGGGCCTCGATCAACCGGGTCAGCGAGTCGACATTCCCGCGCACCACGCCCTCGCTGGCTTCCATGCGCTGGATCGTGGGCACGGAAAGGCCGGCGCGCTCCGCGAGCTGGCGCTGGTCGAGGCCGACAAGCGCCCGCGCGGCACGAAGCTGGGCCGCTGTGATCATGTCTGAACCATCGCTGTAGATGTCTCAGACCTAAGATATAGAGCTTGGTGTGGGAGTCCAGCCCCTGCCGGTGCGGCCTCAGGGCGTCGGGCCAGGTGCCGGCGCGGCGGTCGTCGCCGGCTGCTCCTCGACCGCGTGCCAGATCTCCATGCCGCCGTCGTAGCACATCTTCACGGCGACATAGAGGATGACGGCCAGCCCGATGTAGGCGATCCAGTGATGGCGCTTCAGCAGGCGCGCGATCATGTTTGCCGCGACCGCCATCAGCGCCACGGAGAGCGCCAGGCCGAAGATCAGCACCCATTCGTGCTCGCGCGCCGCGCCGGCCACGGCCAGCACGTTGTCCAGCGACATCGAAATGTCGGCGATGACGATCTGGACGACGGCTTCGCGGAAGCTCTTGGGCTTGGCTTCGGTCGCCGGGACCGCCGGCGACTCGCCGGTCGCTTCCTCGGCGGCGCTCAGCGCTTCCGCCTGCCGGCGCCGGCGCTCGTGCACGATCTCGCGCCAGAGCTTCCACGAAACCCACAGCAGCAGCAGGCCGCCGGCGAGGAGCAGGCCGATGACCTGCAGGAGCTGCGTGGTGATCAGAGCGAAGCCGACGCGCACGACCACCGCGCCGACGATGCCGAAGATGATTGCCTTGTTGCGCAGCTCGCGCGGCAGGCCGGCGGCCGCCATGCCGACGACGATGGCGTTGTCGCCGGCAAGCGCCAGGTCGATCCAGATGACCTGCAGGAAAGCGTTGAACTCTGCCCAGGTGAACATGCGCCTCGCTTCCCGAATGCCGCCGGCCGTCTTACACGGCCGGTGCAGCCGACGCCAGCCGCCGCACGTCCTGCGGCGAGTGTCCCCGTTCGCGCAGCGTTCTTATGGCCAGCGCGTCGTCCCGCTTGGCCAGGCGCCGGCCGCCGCCGTCCGTCACCAGCCGGTGGTGCAGCCAGCGCGGCACGGGCAAGGCGAGGAGCGCCTGCAGCAGGCGGTGCAGATGGCTCGCCGGCAGGAGGTCGAGGCCGCGCGTCACCAGCGTCACGCCCTGGCGCGCATCGTCCAGCACGACCGCGAGGTGATAGGCGACGGCATCGATCTCCTTGCGCGACAGCAACACGTCGCCGTAGAGCCCGGGCTCGGCGACGAAGGTTCCTTGCGCCAGATCGGTCCAGCAGAGCGCGCCCGCCTGCCGCGCGGCCTTCGCCACGTCGAGACGCCAGGCATGCGGCTCGCCGGCAGCGATGCGCTCCTGCCGCTGGACCGCGTCGAGCTGCCGGCAGGTGCCGGGATAGATCGGCCCGTCCGGGCCCTGTGGCGCCGCGGCCATGCGCCGGATCTCCTGCTGGATCGCGCTCCTGGTGCAGAAGCAGGGGTAGCAGAGGCCGGCATCGATCAGGCGTTGCAGGCCGGCGCGATAGAAGGCGAGGTGCTCGGATTGCCGCAACACCGGACGCTCCCAGTCGAGGCCGAGCCAGGCGAGGTCCTCCTCGATGGCGGCCAGGTACTCCGGACGAACGCGGCCGTAGTCGAGATCCTCGATGCGCAGGAGGAAGCGTCCCCCCGGTCCGGCGGCCTCGCTGGCGAAGCCGGCGGAATAGGCATGCCCCAGGTGCAGCCAGCCGGTGGGCGAGGGGGCGAAGCGCGTGACTTCGGGCATCGGGCTTCGCTTAGGCCGCCTTGGCACCGGCTGTCCAGTACTGCAAGGCTGCGCCATGGCCAAGGACAGCGGCCCCTGGAAGGACGGCGCGCTGCGCCGCCTGGCGAAAAAACCGGTGGCGCTGCCGGTCGAGGTCGCCGAGCTCGACCACGCGACGCTGATCCGGCGCACGAACCGTTTGATCCTCATCCTCGTGAGTGCGGAGTTCGTCGCCTTCGCCATCCTCTTCGCCGTGGTGGGCGTGCTGCCGGGTTTCGTGGACCAGTCCCGCTTCACCGAGATCGATCCGCAGGCCGAGCTCTGGCTCGCGGCCATTCTCTTCGGCGTGCCGCTGCTCACCGGCCTGCTGATCCGGTGGCTGATTCATGCGCGCATCCGCCGGCGCCCGGACGAGGCCGACCATCCCTGGCGCTTCCGCGTGACCGCCGATGGCATGGAGGTGGCCTCCGCCCAGGACCGCCATCTCGCCGGTCCCTGGGCCAACTGGACCTGGCGCGGCTATAGCTATCTCCTGGTCAAGGGCAGCCGCATCCCGACGGCGCTGCACCTCGCCTGCGAGGACACCGGGATCGTCATCGAGTTCTCGCGTTTCCGGCGGCGCGAGGCGACGCAGATCATCCGCGCGGTGCTGCAGGGCCTGGCCAGCGTCGGCCACACCGACCGCTGACTGCAAGAAACGGCTAGGCAGCACGACGGGCGA
>DATEDK010000073.1:0-2047 GCA_035281685.1 Kiloniellales bacterium
GCCGGCCGGCCTGGAGGCGGCGCGCGTCGCGGGCGAGCGCGGCCATCGCGTGACCCTGCTGGAGGCGCAGAGCCAGGCCGGCGGGCAGGTGCTGCTGGCGGCCAAGGCGCCGCGGCGGCGTGAGCTCATCGGCATCGTCGACTGGCGGATGGCCGAGTGCCGGCGGCTCGGCGTCGAGTTCCGCTTCGATGTCCTGGCCGATGCGGCGGATGTGCTGGCGGAGGAGCCCGACCTCGTCGTCGTCGCCACCGGCGGCCTGCCGTACACCTCCTTTCTCGAAGAGGGCGAGCAGCTCGTCACCACGACCTGGGACCTGCTCTCCGGCCAGGTCGCGCCCGAGACAGAGGTGCTGCTCTATGACGACAACGGCGCGCATGCCGGCATGACCTGCGCAGAGTTCCTCGTCGGTCTGGGCGTCAAGCTGGAGATCGTGACGCCGGAGCGCATGCTGGCGCCGGACATCGGCAGCACGAACTACCCGATCTATTTCCGCGCGCTGGCCAAGGCCGGCACGAAGGTGACGCTGCTGGAGCGGCTGGTGGGCGTGCGCCGGCAGGGCAACGGGCTGGTCGCGCGCTTCTACAACGAGTATGCCAAGGCGGAGACCGAACGTCCGGCGCCGCAGGTCGTGGTCGAGCACGGCACGCTGCCGGTCGACGAGCTCTACTTCGCCTTGAAGCCGCTGTCGCGCAACCTCGGCGAGGTCGATCAGGAAGCCTGGCGCCGCGCGCGGCCGCAGGCGCTGGAGCGCAATCCGGAGGGCCGCTTCCAGCTCTTCCGCGTCGGCGACGCGGTCGCCAGCCGCAACGTGCACGCCGCCATCTACGACTCGCTGCGCCTGCTGATGAATCTCTGATCGACACTCGGCACGGCGCCTGCTTCGTGGACCTCGCACGCGGCCGGCGCCTATAGTGAGCGCGGTTCCTTTGCTGACAGCAGGTCCGGCCAGATGGCCGAAGAAACCATTGCGCGCCGCCTAGCGGCCATTCTCGCGGCTGACGTGGTTGGCTACACGCGGCTGATGGAGGCGGACGAGCAGGGGACCCTGGCACGGCTGAAAGCTTTGCGGCGGGAGCTGTTCCAGCCGGCGATCAAGCGTCACGGCGGCCGCGTCTTCAAGACCACCGGCGACGGCGCTCTGGTCGAGTTCGCGAGCGCCGGCAGCGCCGTGCGCAGCGCCCTCGACATCCAGACCGCTCTCGCCGTCCGCAATGCCGAGCTCGACGAGGCGGAACGGCTGTCGCTGCGGATCGGCGTCAGCCTTGGCGACGTCATGATCGAAGGCGGCGACCTCTATGGCACCGGCGTCAATGTGGCGTCGCGCATGCAGGGCCTGGCCGACCCCGGCGGCATCTGCATCTCCGGCAACGTCTACGAGCACGTCGGCGGAACGGTGGCCGCGACCTTCGAGGACATCGGCAGCCACCAGGTGAAGAACCTCAATCGGCCGATCCGGTGCTACCGCGTGCAGCCGGGCAGCGCCACACCGCCGGCTCCCTACCTCGAGCCGCAGCCGCCCTCAGGCAAACCCTCGATCGCCGTGCTGCCGTTTCAGAACATGAGCGGCGACAGCGAGCAGGACTATTTCGCCGACGGCATCACGGAGGACATCATCACTGCGCTCTCGCACATTCACTGGCTGTTCGTCATCGCGCGCAACTCCTCGTTCGTCTATCGCGGCCGCGCGGTCAACGTGAAGCAGGTGTCGCGTGAGCTTGGCGTGCGTTACGTGCTCGAAGGGAGCGTGCGCAGGGCCGGCGCTCGCGTGCGCGTGACTGCCCAATTGGTCGATGCCACCAGCGGGGCGCATCACTGGGCCGAGCAGTACGACCGCGACCTTGCCGACATCTTCGCGGTGCAGGACGAGATTACACACAGCGTGGCAGCGGCGATCGAGCCGCGCCTGCTGGCGGCCGAGGGCATCCGGACGCTGAGCCGGGAGCCGGCCGACCTCGATGCCTGGGATCTTGTCGCCCGCGCGATGTCGCAGTTCTGGCGGATGACCGCGAGCGACGTGGAGGCCGCAATGGCCCTGCTGAGAGAAGCC
>DATEDK010000074.1:0-4840 GCA_035281685.1 Kiloniellales bacterium
GCAGCCGGCGAACAGCAGGGCCGACGCCGGGCCCCACGAGAGAGTCGCGGTCGCCGGTTCGCCGCGCAGAGCGGTCTCTGTCGAGATCTTCGTCATGCGCCCCCGCTCAGTCCGCCCGCGGCGGCACGACGGAGCGCAGCAGCGCGATGGCCAGCCGCAGCATGATCACGCCGGCCACGACCCAGCGAGCCGGTCGGCGCCGCTCAAACGGCAGCGCAGCTGCAGCGTCCCCTCGACCTGAAGCGTCAAGCCGCACCCCCCAGCGAGCGACTATCGCCTTGCAACTATTGCACTTCCGACTGCTCCGCGCCAAGACGCCGCAGGCAACTTTGATAGGCATCTCCTATCAAATCATTGCTGCTTCCAGTTGGATTCCCATGTAGCGACCGCCATACTTTAGTAATGAGCGCCAGCAAGAGCGCCTAAGGAGAGTCCATGGCATTCGAAAGCTGGTCGCCCGAGCGCGCCGGGGAGATCATCGGCGCCCATCGGCACAGGCCAGGAGCAACCCTGCCCATCCTGCACGCCCTGCAGGAGGTCTTCGGCTGCGTGCCGGCGGAGGCGGTGCCGCTGGTGGCCGAGGCGCTCAATCTTTCGCGCGCCGAAGTGCACGGCGTCGTTTCCTTCTATCACGACTTCCGCGCGACACCGCCCGGCCGCACGGTGGTGAAGCTCTGCCGCGCCGAGGCCTGCCAGGCCGTCGGCAGCGAAGACCTCGCCGCGGAGATGGAGCAACGGCTCGGCATCAAGTTCGGGGAGACCACCGCGGACAAGCGCGTCACGCTCGAAGCGGTCTATTGCCTCGGCAACTGCGCCTGCGGTCCGTCGGGGATGATCGACGGCAAGCTCGAGGCCTATCTCGACGCCGGCAAGGTCGAGGCGAAGATCGCCCAGGCTGAACGTCGGGGGCGCAACTGATGGCGCAGCGCATCTACATCCCGCGCGACGCCACCGCTCTGGCGCTGGGCGCAAACGACGTCGCGCAAGCGCTTTCGGCCGAGCTGACGAAGCGCGGGCTCGAGGCGCAGATCGTACGCACCGGATCGCGCGGCGCCTTCTGGCTGGAGCCGCTGGTCGAGGTGGAGACGTCCGAGGGCCGCGTCGGCTACGGCAACGTAACGGCTGAGGACGTGCCCGGTCTGATCGATGCCGGTCTGCTGCAGGGCAAGGCGCACGCGTGCGGCATCGGCCTGGTCGAGCAGCTGCCCTGGTTCGCCAAGCAGCAGCGCCTGACTTACGCGCGCTGCGGCATCACCGACCCCCTGTCTCTCACCGACTATGCCGCGCACGGCGGCCTCGAGGGCCTGCGCAAGGCGCTGGAGCTCGAGCCCGCCGCCATCGTGGCCGAGGTCAAGGCCTCCGGTCTGCGCGGACGCGGCGGCGCCGGTTTCCCTGCCGGCATCAAGTGGGAGACCGTGCTGAAGACGCCGAGCCCGACCAAGTACATCGTCTGCAACGCCGACGAGGGCGACAGCGGCACCTTCGCCGACCGCATGCTGATGGAGGGCGATCCCTTCCTCCTGATCGAGGGCATGGCGATCGCCGGCCTCGCGGTCGGCGCGGGCCAGGGCTACGTCTACATCCGTTCGGAATACCCGCACGCGGTCCGCATGATGGAGCGTGCCATCGTGGCGGCGCGCGCCGGCGGCCTGCTCGGCCCCGACCTGCTCGGCAGCGGCCGCGGCTTCGAGCTCGAAGTGCGCATGGGTGCCGGCGCCTATATCTGCGGCGAGGAGACCTCGCTGCTGGAGAGTCTGGAAGGGCGCCGGGGGCAAATCCGCTTCAAGCCGCCGCTGCCGGCGATCAAGGGCCTCTTCGGCCAGCCGACGGTGGTCAACAACGTGCTCTCCTTCGCCGCCGTGCCGACGATCCTGGCCGATGGCGCCAAGGCCTATGCCGACCACGGCGTGGGCCGCTCGCGCGGCACGCTCCCGGTGCAGCTCGCCGGCAACATCCAGCGCGGCGGCCTGATCGAGCTCCCCTTCGGCGTGACGCTGGGCGAGGTGATCAACGACTTCGGCGGCGGCACGCGATCCGGCCGGCCGATCCGGGCGATCCAGGTCGGCGGCCCGCTCGGCGCCTACTTCCCGGCCAAGCTGATGAACCTGCCGCTCGACTACGAGGCCTTCGCCCAGAACAAGGGCATGCTGGGCCACGGCGGCATCGTGGTGTTCGACGACACCGTCGACCTCGCCAGGCAGGCGCGCTTTGCCATGGAGTTCTGCGCGATCGAATCCTGCGGCAAGTGCACGCCCTGCCGCATCGGTTCGATCCGAGGCGCCGAGACGGTGGACAAGATCCTGCGCGGGGTGAACCCCGAGGCGAACCTGGTGTTGCTCAAGGACCTCTGCGAGGTGATGACCGACGGCTCGCTCTGCGCGCTGGGCGGGCTCACACCGATCCCGGTCCTGAGCGCCCTGACGCATTTCCCAGAGGACTTCACCCGCGGCGCGGCACGCGTCGCGGCGGAGTGACGGAGAGAGCCATGAGCCTTATCAAGGAACCAGACCACGGCACGCCGGAGAGTCAGTCCGCGCAGCTGGTGACGCTGCAGATCGACGGCGAGAGCGTGACGGTGCCGGCCGGCACCTCGATCATGCGCGCCGCGAGTCAGATGGGACGTGCGATCCCCAAGCTCTGCGCCACCGACAGCCTCGAGCCCTTCGGCTCCTGCCGCCTCTGCCTCGTCGAGATCGAGGGCCGGCGCGGCACGCCCGCGTCGTGCACGACGCCGGTCGAGCCGGGCATGAAGGTGACGACGCAGAACGCGCGGCTCGCCAAGCTGCGCAAGGGCGTGATGGAGCTCTACATCTCCGATCACCCGCTCGACTGCCTCACCTGCGCTGCGAACGGCGACTGCGAGCTGCAGGACATGGCGGGCGCGGTCGGCCTGCGCGACGTGCGCTACGGCTATGACGGCGAGAACCACCTGAAGGCGGGCAAGGACGAGTCCAACCCCTACTTCACCTTCGATGCCTCGAAGTGCATCGTCTGCTCGCGCTGCGTGCGCGCCTGCGAGGAGGTGCAGGGCACCTTCGCGCTGACCATCGGCGGGCGCGGCTTCGGCAGCCACGTCTCGGCCGGCCAGGACCAGCCGTTCCTCGACAGCGAGTGCGTCTCCTGCGGCGCCTGCGTGCAGGCCTGCCCGACCGCCACCCTGCAGGAGAAGTCGGTGATCGAGCTGGGCCAGCCGAAGCGCTCGGTCATCACCACCTGCGCCTACTGCGGCGTCGGCTGCTCCTTCAAGGCCGAGCTGAACGGCAACACCGTCGTGCGCATGGTCCCCTACAAGGACGGCAAGGCCAACCACGGCCACTCCTGCGTGAAGGGCCGCTTCGCCTGGGGCTATGCCAGCCACAGGGACCGCATCACCAAGCCGATGATCCGCGCTTCCATCCACGATCCCTGGAAGGAGGTGTCGTGGGAGGAGGCGATCGCCTACACCGCCGCCGAGTTCAAGCGCATTCAGGCGAAGTACGGCCGCAATTCGGTCGGCGGCATCACGTCGTCGCGCTGCACCAACGAGGAGACCTTCCTCGTCCAGAAGCTGGTCCGCGCCGCCTTCGGCAACAACAACGTCGACACCTGCGCGCGCGTCTGCCACTCGCCGACCGGCTATGGCCTGAAGACCGCCTTCGGCACCTCGGCCGGCACGCAGGACTTCGACTCGGTGGTCGAGGCCGACGTCATGATGGTGATCGGCGCCAACCCGACCGACGCGCACCCGGTCTTCGCCTCGCGGATGAAGGCCCGCCTGCGCGAGGGCGCGAAGCTGATCATCGTCGACCCGCGCCGCATCGACCTCGTGCGGACGCCGCACGTCGAGGCTTCGTACCACCTGCAGCTCACGCCCGGCACCAACGTCGCGATCGTCAACGGCTTGGCGCACGTGATCGTCACCGAGGGGCTGCAGAACCAGGCCTACATCGACGAGCGCTGCGATCCGCAGTCCTTCCGCGAATGGATGGACTTCATCCGCCAGCCGGAGAATTCGCCGGAATATACGGAGCAGTTCACCGGCGTGCCGGCGGCCCAGCTGCGCGCCGCCGCCCGGCTCTACGCCACCGGCGGCAAGGCCGCGATCTACTACGGCCTGGGCGTGACCGAGCACAGCCAGGGCTCGACCACGGTGATGGCCATGGCGAACCTCGCCATGCTGACCGGCAACGTCGGCTTCAACGGCGTCGGCGTGAACCCGCTGCGCGGCCAGAACAACGTGCAAGGCGCCTGCGACATGGGCTCCTTCCCGCACGAGCTCTCCGGCTACCGCCACGTCTCCGACGCCGCGACGCGCGACCTCTTCGAGAAGGCCTGGAGCCGACCGATCGATCCGGAGCCGGGCCTGCGCATCCCGAACATGCTGGACGCCGCGATCGGCGGCATCTTCAAGGCCATCTACATCCAGGGCGAAGACATCGTGCAGTCCGACCCCAACACGCATCACGTGGAGGCCGGCCTCGCCGCCATGGAGTGCGTCGTGGTGCACGACCTCTTCCTGAACGAGACGGCGAACTACGCGCACGTCTTCCTGCCTGGGGCCTCGTTCCTGGAGAAGGACGGCACCTTCACCAACGCCGAGCGCCGCATTTCCATGGTGCGCAAGGCGATCCCGCCGCTGGCCCAGTATGCCGACTGGGAAGCGACCATGATGCTCAGCAACGCGCTGGGCTATCCGATGGACTACAAGCACCCGAGCGAGATCATGGACGAGATCGCGCGGCTGACGCCGACGTTCACGGGCGTCTCCTATGCGAAGCTGGATGAGCTCGGCTCGGTCCAGTGGCCCTGCAACGAGAAGGCGCCGGAAGGCACGCCCGTCATGCATATCGGCGGGTTCGTG
>DATEDK010000075.1:0-2787 GCA_035281685.1 Kiloniellales bacterium
CCCACTCCCGCGCCTGCGCCGCAGACCGCCGCCTTGCCGCCCCCGGGCGACATGCAGGTGCTGTTCGAGCCCGAATCGGTCGAGCTGTCGGCGGCCGCGA
The DNA here is from genome assembly GCA_035281685.1 of Kiloniellales bacterium. Lineage (GTDB taxonomy): Bacteria > Pseudomonadota > Alphaproteobacteria > Kiloniellales > JACOMY01 > DATEDK01. The sequence continues at coordinate 101 of DATEDK010000075.1, forward strand.
TGGACCAGCTGGCGACGCTCGCCGACATGCTGAAGGCCGACGAGTCGCTGCGCGTTCAGCTGCTGGCCTACGCGAACAGTCCCGACGGCAGCAACTCGGCGGCGCGTCGGCTGTCCCTGTCCCGCGCGCTGGCGGTCCGCGCCTATCTGATCGACGCCGGCATCCGCACGGCGCGGTTCATCGTGCGTGCGCAGGGCGCCGACACCAGCGGCGGCCCGCCCGACCGCGTCGACGTCGTGCTGGTCACCCAGTGACGTGGCTGCCGTCGTCCAGCGCGGCGAGCAGCGGCCTCCTGCCACGCGCGGCGAGCCGAGCACCATGACGCAGCCCTCGCGCTACCTGGTGCGGATGCTGCTGTTCATCGCCCTGGTGGCGGCGGTCTGCGCCATGCTGGCACGCGGCCTGCTGGACGCTTTCCTGGTCAGCCCGTTCCTCAACGGCGTGATCCTGGGCGTGCTGCTGCTGGGCGTTTTCCACATCTTCCGCCAGGTGCTGCTGCTGCGCCCGGAGGTGGCCTGGCTCAGCCGCCTGCAGCACGAGACGCGCGACCGCTTCTACTTTCCGGACTCCATGGCCCGCCTGCCGCCGCCGCGCCTCCTCGGTCCGATGGCGACCATGCTGGGCGAACGGCGCGGCCGGCTCAGCCTGTCGGCGCTCTCGATGCGCACGCTGATGGACGGCATCCAGAACCGCATCGACGAGAGCCACGACCTTTCGCGCTACGTCGTCGGCCTGCTGATCTTCCTCGGCCTGCTCGGCACCTTCTGGGGCCTGTCGCAGACCGTGGGCGCGGTCGGCGAAACCATCTCCGGCCTCGCCGTCGAGGGCGGCGACGCCAGCCTGATGTTCGATCGCCTGAAGGCCGGCCTGGAGAAGCCGCTCTCCGGCATGGGCACGGCCTTCACCTCCTCGCTTTTCGGCCTCGCCTCCTCGCTCGTCGTGGGCTTCCTCGAGCTGCAGTCGAGCCAGGCGCACAACCGCTTCATGCAGGATCTGGAGGAATGGCTCTCCGGCGTGACCCGCCTCTCCTCCGGCGCCATCGGCGGCGGCGAGGGCGAAGGCGCCTCGGTGCCGGCCTACATCCAGGCCCTTCTGGAGCAGAGCGCGGACAGCCTCGACGCTCTGCAGCGCACGATCAGCCAGACCGCCGAGGAGCGCACCGCGGTCAGCCGCAACCTCTCGCTCTTGAACGACCGGCTGGGCACGCTTGCCGCCCAGGCGCAGGCGCAGCAGTCGGTGCTGGCGAACCTGGCCGAGGCGACGCAGCAGCTCCGTTCGGTCTTGGTCGGCAACCAGGGCGGCCTCGATGAGTCCTCGCGCAACAACCTGCGCACCATTGCGATCTACGCCGAGCGCCTGACGCACGATCTCGAGCAGAACCGCGGCGAGCTGGTGCAGGAGATGCGCAACGAGATCCGTCTGCTGGCGCGCACCATCGCCGCGCTCGCCGGCGAGAACCGCTGATGGAAGCGGCGCTGCGCCGCCGCCAGCGCCGGCCGACCAACTTCTGGCCGGGTTTCGTCGACGCGCTTTCGACGCTGGTGATGGTCGTCATCTTCGTGCTGCTGGTCTTCATGATCGCGCAGTACTTCCTGTCGACTGCGCTCTCCGGCCGCGACGCCGCGCTCGCGCGCCTGACGCAGCAGGTCGACGAGCTCTCCGAGCTGCTGGCGGTCGAGCAGAGCCAGAACAAGGAGCTGAAGGAGACGGTCAGCTCGCTCGCCAGCCAGGTGCAGAACGCCAACCAGGCGAAGGACGAGCTGGCCGACCAGGTGGCCGCGCTGATCGACAGCAAGGCCGAGCTGGAGCAGCTGCTGGCGTCGGCCGAGCAGCGCGTGGTGTTCAACGAGAAGGAGTTGGCCGAGGCCTACAAGACCATCGAGGCCAACAAGGACACGATCGAGGCGCAACTGGCCGAGCTCGCGCTCCTGCAATCGCTGACCGAGCAGATGGACGCCAAGCTGGCTGCGCTGAACGCGGCCAGCGAGGACCAGGCGCGCCGCATCGCCGAGCTGGAGCAGGCGCTGGCCGCCGCGCAGGCGCTGCTCGCCAGCACCAAGGAAGAGCTGACTGCCAGCCAGACGAGCGAGGTCGATCTGCAGGCGCGGCTGGCCGCGCTGCAGGAGGAGCTGCTGCAGAGCCAAGAGGCGACCAGGGAAAGCGAAGCGGCGCGCACGCTCAGCGAGGAGGAAGCTGCGGCGCTGCGCCAGAAGCTGGCGGCGACGCAGGCCCTGCTCGAGCAGGCGCGCGCCCGCGCGGATGCCGCCGAGGCGCAGCTGGCGGAGACCCTGGCCCGCGCCGAGAGCGCCGAGGCGGCGCTCGCCAACAGCCAGGGCACGGTCACCGACCTGGCGCAGAAGCTGGCCGAGATGACGGCGCGCGCCGAGGCGGCCGAGGCGACGCTGGCCGACATCTCCGAACGGATGCGACAGGCGGAGGCGGCGCTGGCCGAAGCGATCGCGCGGGCGGAGTCGGCAGAGTCGGCGCTGGTCGGCACAGCCGGCAGCGCGGCCGAGCTGCAGGCCGAGGTCGAGCGGCTCGAGCGCGCGCTCGCTGCCAGCGAAGCCAAGGTGGCCCAGCAGGAGCAGGCGATGACCGCCAGCGACCAGCGCCTGGCCGAGCTGGCGCAGCTCATCTCCACCTACGAGGAGAAGCTCGCCGCTCAGGCCGAGCAGATCGCCGCCAAC
>DATEDK010000076.1:0-3531 GCA_035281685.1 Kiloniellales bacterium
CAGCGGTCGCCCGGGCCAGCGCGCTCTGCACGCTGTCCACGTCGATGACGCCGTCGTGATAGACCTCGACGGTGATCGTCGCGACGTCGATGAAGACGCCGCGCGCGGTACCTGTCGCCGTGGCCGCCGCGGTCGCATTGCGGTTGCCGGTGCCGTTGGTGAAGGAGAGCGCCGAGGCGTTGTTGTCGACGCGCACGGTGATCTCGCCGGGGCCGGCGCCCGGACCGGCGCCCTGGCCATTGTTATGGAAGCCGCCGTTCAAATCCTGGCTGACGATGTTCACGCCGTAGGCAGTGCCGCGGGCGACCGCCTGCGCAGAGACGGCTGGAGCACCCAGGCCACGCGCGATGGCGGTATTGCTCGACAGGACGTCGATGACGCCGAAGTTGAAGACGCCGCCGCTGTGCGTCACGTCCGTGCCGATGAAGATGCCGGAAGCGAGACCGCTGACGGTCGCGTTCGCCTTGCTGGCCGTCACGCTGCTGAAGCTGTGCACGCGCACATCGATCGTGCCGTCGGCATCGTTGCGGATCGCGTGATCGGCGCCGGTTGCGCCGACGACATTGTTCGTACCGGTGAGCTGGATGCCCACGCCGAAGAGACCGGTCCCCGAGCCGCTGACATCGATGTCGATCAGCCCGTCGTTCTCGATGCCGTCGGCCACCAGGGCCGAGGTGCCGCGCACCAGGATGCCGAGGGCGCTCGTGCTGTCGGTGATGAGGATGGTGCCGTCGTTCTCGATCTCGCCGAGCACCGTCCCGGTGCCGACGACCCGAATGCCGGCTTCGCCGGCGGCGTTGGTGATCAGCCCCTGGTTGACGACGTCATCGAAGACCTCACCTGGATCGACGCGCAGGAAGGTGGTCGTGCTGCCGGCCGGGTTGGTGAGATCCGGCGCCTGGGCCTGGGCTTCGTTGCCGGCAATCAGGATGGCGACAAACGACGAAGACGCCAGCAGTCGGCGCAGCTTGCGACGATCCATCTCGATTCCCCGTGCAACCCATTGGCCTGCCTGGCTTCCCGATGCTGAGAACCAAGCATGGCCACCAAGCGCGAATCCTAAGTTCAGGATCCTCAGGGCAAACTTTGCTCTCTATCAATTTCGGCTAGCAAGGCGGGTCGTCAAAACGCCTGCGGATTGAGGACCGGAAAAGCGGTCCTGTGGCCCATGAGCCACAGGTCCGCTGAAGCGGCCCAGGGCTGGGCTAGGGTTTTGAACCTGAGCCCCAGCGAACCGCTGTCGCTGTTGCCCGGGGCGGAGGACTGGGGCAGAGCCGCCGCGGGAAAGCCCCAGCCCCTTGGCGGGCGCTCCTGACTGCCTATAGTCCCGACCACTGGCTGCGGCGATCGAGAACGGAGGACCAGTGAGCGGATCGCTCAGAAAACTCATCGGCGTGCTGCTGCTGCTCGCGGCCGCCGGCATCGTCGGTGTGCAGGCGGTGGTCACCAGCCTGGATGCACCGCCCGCGGCGACGGCGCCGAGCTAGGAGCCGCCGATGGCCGGGAGCCAGCCGGGCGGCCGGGTGATCGCACCCCGCGGGGTGCTGCCCTTCTTCTTGGGACTTCTGCCGGCAGCCGCCGCGGTCGTCGCCTTCTTCCGCGGCCGGACCGAGGTGTTCGGCTACGGCGCGGCGCTGGCCGCCCTTTTCTTCCTGGCCGGCTGGCTGGTACGCCGCGGGCTCGCCGCCGAGCGGGCCGCCCTGCCCTACCGCACGCTGGCCGCCCTGGTGCTGGGGGCGGCGACCTTCGGTGTCGCCCGCTTTCTCGCGCTGCACGACCTGCCGGCGAGCCTGCTCTTCGGCGCAGGCGCTCTGGTCGGCGCCGTCCTCGCCTATGGCAGCGAGCTCCTGCCGAGCCGTGCCGAGCGGCGCACGGCCGACGAGGTCGATGCCGCCCGCGTGGTGGCCGAGGCGCGCGAGAAGCTGCAGCGGCTCGCGCGGGCGCGCTACCGGATCCAGGGCGCGCCCGAGCTCGCCCAGCGGCTGGACGGCGTCAGAGCCTGGATCGAGAAGATCCTGAAGCGGATCGAGGAGGATCCGCGCGATCTCAGGCGGGCGCGGAAATTCCTGGTCGTCTATCTGGACGGTGCCGGCGAGGTGGCGGACAAATACGTCGCCTACCAGCAGAAGGGCGAGGCGGCGACCTTCGCGCCCCGCTTCACCGCGCTCCTCGAGGAGATGGAGCGCGTCTCCGCCGAGCAGCACGAGAAGCTGCTGCACAACGACACGCTCGACCTCGACGTGCAAATCCAGGTGCTGAGCGACCGGCTGAAGAAGGAAGGCGTGGCCTGACCGGCCAAAACAGAGGAGACCACGGATGAGCGAGCGCCCGACTGCAACCCGCGAAGCCACCCCCAGTCAGCCGCCGATGACCGCGCAGGAACTGGAGAAGGGCAAGCTCGTCGCCTACGCGGAGGTGCCGCCGGCACGCAAGGCCGACATCGAGCGGCTGATGGACGAGATCGACATCAAGGATTCGAACTCCATCATCTACTTCGGCACCAAGGCGCAGGAGCAGCTGACCACGGTCTCCGACACCATGCTGGAGGGCGTGCGCAACAAGGACACCGGGCCCGCGGGCGAGGCGCTCAACTCCATGCTGGCGGTGCTGCGCGGCTTCGACCCCGGCGAGATCGACCCCAGCAAAAGGCCGGGCTTCTTCGCCCGGCTCTTCGGCAAGGCGACGCCGCTCGTGAAGTTCCTGCAGAAGTACGAGGAGGTGCGCCGGCAGATCGACTCGGTGACCGACCGGCTGGAAGGTCACACGACGAAGCTCCTCACCGACATCGCCTCGCTCGACCGGCTCTATGACGCCAACCTCGACTACTTCCACATCCTGGCCGACTACATCGCCGCCGGCGACGAGATGCTGAAGCGGCTGGACAACGAGACCATCCCGCAGCTCGCCAGGGCGGCCGAGGGCTCGACCGACGTCCTGAAGGCGCAGGAGCTGCGCGACCTGCGCGCGGCGCGCGACGACCTGGAGCGACGCGTGCACGACCTCAAGCTGACCCGGCAGGTGGCGATGCAGTCGCTGCCCTCGATCCGCCTGGTGCAGGAGAACGACAAGTCGCTGGTGTCGAAGATCCGCTCGACGCTGGCCAACACCGTGCCGCTCTGGCGCCAGCAGCTGGCGCTCGCCGTCACCATCGCCCGCTCGGCCGAGGCCGGGAAGACGCTGAAGGAAGCGACCGATCTCACCAACGAATTGCTCACCGCGAACGCGGAGACGCTGAGGACCTCGAACCAGCAGATCCGCGAGCAGATCGAGCGCGGCGTCTTCGACATCGAGGCGGTGAAGAAGGCGAACGCCGCGCTGATCGCCACCATCGAGGACTCGCTGCGCATCGCCGACGAGGGCAAGAAGAAGCGCCGCGAGGCCGAGACCACGCTGGTGCAGCTCGAGGGCGAGCTCAAGTCGACGCTGCAGGCGGCGAAGGCCAAGGCGGAGGCGCTGCCGCCGGCCAGGGCTTGACGAGGGCGGCCGTGCCCATCCCCCATCCTTCGAGGCCCGGCTGCGCCGGGCACCTCA
>DATEDK010000077.1:0-6482 GCA_035281685.1 Kiloniellales bacterium
GCGAACAAGTACGACGCGATCATCGCGTCCATGTCGATCACCGAGAAGCGCAAGGAAGTCGTCGACTTCACGCACAAGTACTACAACACCCCGGCGAAGTTCATCGCGGCCGAGGGCGGTGAGTTCGACTTCACACAGAACACCGGGCTCGCCGGCAAGAAGATCGGCGTGCAGGGCTCCACCATCCACGAGGACTTCGCGCGCTACATGTGGCCGCAGGCCGAGGTGGTGACCTATGCCACGCAGGACGAGGCCAACGCCGACCTGGCGTCCGGCCGCGTCGATCTGGTGATGGCGGACTCGGTCGCGCTGCTCGAGGGCTTCCTCAAGACCGACGCCGGTCAGGGCTTCGCCTTCGTCGGCCCGGACTACAACGATCCGAAGTACCACGGCGAGGGTGCCGGCATCGCCGTCCGCAAGGGCGAGCAGGACCTGGTGGACGCCTTCAACAAGGCGATCGACCAGATCCGCGCCGACGGCACCTACGCGCAGATCAACGCCAAGTACTTCGACTTCGACGTCTACGGGGAATAGCTGGACTGCCGCGAGCGCCGCTGCCGCAGGGGCGGCGGCGCTCCGCGCCTGAGGGGAGGGGAACATGCGGGCATGGTCGTTCGCGCTGGGCGCTGCGCTGCTGTTGAGCGCTCTCGCAACCGGGACGGCGGCCGACGAGATGCGCACGGTGCGCATCGGGACCGAGGGAGCCTACCCGCCGTTCAACTCGATCGATCCCAGCGGCAAGCTGATCGGCTTCGACATCGAGATCGCCGACGCGCTCTGCGCCGCCGCCAAGTTCAAGTGCGAGTTCGTCATCCAGGACTGGGACGGCATCATCCCGGCGCTGCAGGCCGGCAAGTTCGACGCCATCATCGCCTCCATGTCGATCACCGACAAGCGCAAGGAGGTGGTCGACTTCACCGGCAAGTACTATGCCGCGCCGGCGAAGTTCATCGCCGCCGAGGGCGTGGAGTTCGATTTCACGCAGGGCAGCGGGCTCGCCGGCAAGAAGATCGGCGTGCAGGGCTCCACCATCCACGAGGACTACGCGCGCGCCAAGTGGCCGCAGGCGGAGGTCGTCACTTACGCCACGCAGGACGAGGCCAACGCCGATCTCGCGTCCGGCCGTCTCGACCTGGTGATGGCGAACGGCGTGGCGCTGCTCGAGGGCTTCCTGAAGACCGATGCCGGCCAGGGCTTCGTCTTCGTCGGCGGCGACTATCAGGATCCCGCCTTCCACGGCGAGGGCGCCGGCATTGCCATCCGCAAGGGCGAGACCGAGCTGGTGAACGCCTTCAACGCGGCGATCCAGCAGATCCGCGCCGACGGTACCTACAAGGCGATCAACGACAAGTACTTCGACTTCGACATCTACGGGGATTGATCGTCGGGCCGGCACGCTGCCGCGGCGGCGCGAGCGGCCGACCAAGCCTGGAGGGACAAAGCCCATGCGGGTCCTGACTGTCGCTGCCACGCTGCTGGTAGCGCGGCTGCCGGGCGTCTGGACACGGCCTTAGGGCCAGCGGGAGGCGCCGCCGGGTGATCGACTTCCGCGGCTACGAGTGGGTCTTCTGGGAGGGCGTCAAGGTGACGCTGCTGGTGGGGCTCGCCACCATTCCCGTCGCCCTCCTGCTCGGTCTGCTCGGCGCCTGGGGCAAGCTCTCGCACAATCCGCTCGCCCGGCTGATCGCCGGCACCTACACCACGGTGGTGCGCGGCATCCCCGAGCTGGTGCTGATCCTTCTGGTCTACTTCGGCCTGACCCTGGCGCTGCAGGATCTGGTCGGCTGGCTGGAGGGCGGGCGATCCTCGGTCGACATCCCGCCCTTTCCGGCCGGCGTCATCACGCTCGGGTTGATCTACGGCGCCTTCGCCACCGAGGTCTTCCGCGGCGCCTTCCTCGCCGTCGACCGCGGGCAGATCGAGGCGGCCTACTCCTTCGGCATGCACCGCCGGCTGGCGCTGCGCCGCATCATCCTGCCGCAGATGTGGCGCTTCGCGCTGCCGGGCCTCGGCAACCTCTGGCTCGTGCTGATCAAGGCCACCTCGCTCATGTCGATCATCCAGCTCCCCGAGCTGATGCGCATGACCGACGTCGCCGCGCGCGCCGTGCGCCTGCCCTTCACCTTCTACTTCGGCGCCTCGCTGATCTACCTCACGATCACCATCATCTCGATCGTCGTGCTGCAGCGAGCCGAGCGCTGGGCCAACCGCGGCGTGCGGAGGGCCTGAACCATGGCTCTCTTCTCGCTGCTCGAGCGCAACATCCCCTTCTTCCGGGACACCGTGCGGCCGGCGCTGGACAGCGCCTGCGAGAGCGTGCAGCAGGGCCTGCGCTCGCTGGTCGGCGAGCAGAGCGCCGTCGCCTTCCGCTTCTGCGATTTCATCGAAGGCGCCTGGCTCACCATCGAGCTCACCGTGCTCGCGGTCCTGATCGGCTTCCTCTTCGCCGTGCCGGTGGGACTGGCCCGGCTGTCCCGCAACCCGCTGCTGCGCTGGCCGGCCTTCGCCTACATGTTCTATTTCCGCGGCACGCCGCTCCTGGTGCAGATCTTCCTCATCTACTACGGCGCCGGGCAGTTCGTGCCCGAGCTGAAGTCGATCGGCCTCTGGGACGGCTTCTTCCGCGAGGCCTACTTCTGCGCCGTGCTGACGCTCGTGCTGAACACCACGGCCTACTCCGCCGAGATCATCCGCGGCGGCATCCTGGGCGTGCCCTTCGGCGAGATCGAGGCGGCGCGCGCCTACGGCATGTCGGGCATCAAGCTCTACCGCCGCATCATCCTGCCGAAGGCGGCGCGCATCGCCTTGCCGGCCTACACCAACGAGGTCGTGTTCATCTTCCAGGCGACCTCGCTGGTTTCAGTCATCACGCTGCTCGACCTCACCGGCGTGGCGCGCGACGTCATCGCCGACACCTTCCGCACCTTCGAGGTCTGGATCTTCGTCGGCCTCACCTACCTCGGCATCTCCTATCTCATCCTCTTCGGCTTCAAGCGGCTGGAACGGCACCTGATGAAGCATCTGCGCCGGCACGCCGCGCAGACCGCGGTGGCGCAGATCAAGCATGCCGGCTGAGGCCGGTGCCGGCCCCCTCGGCCGCTGGCTCGCCTTCGCTCTGCTGCTGCTGACCGTCGCCTGCCTGGCCCAGGGCCTGGCCGCCTGGCCGGCCTGGCGCACGGAGCTGCCGCTCTGGGACCTCTGGCCCTATGCCGGCCCTGCCTTCGATGCCCTCGACCCTGCCGTCATCCTGCGCGCGCACAACGAGCACGTGCCGGCCACCACGGCGCTGGCGCTCTGGGCGGATCGCTGGCTGGTGAAGGGCACCTACGTGCTCGCGGGTGGCGTCGAACTCGGCCTCGTCGCCGTCGCGGCCGCCTGGGCGTCAGGTGCCGCCTGGCGGCAGGCGCCGGCCGCGAGCGCGGAGCGGCCACTCGGTGCGGCGCTCTGGCTTTCGACGTTTGCCTCGATCGCGGCGTTGCAGATCGCGGCCCATCCTTTCCTGCTGAATCACCTCCTGCTCACCGCCCTCGGCCTCGGCAGCGCGGCCCTGGTGCTCACCGGCGCGACACCGGCCTCGTGGCAACGTGTTCTCGCGGCAAGCCTGCTCTCCGTCCTCGCGGCGATCACCCAGGCGAACGGCGTCATCCTGCCCTTCGTGCTGCTGATGCTGGACGGGCTGCGGCGCCGGCGGCTGCCCGATCCGTTCCGCGCGCTCGTCCTGGTGCTGCCGGCGCTCGCGCTCTTTCTCTGGCTCCATCTGCTGCGCGAGACGGCGCCGCAGCTGACGCAGATACCGCGGCCGACCGCCGGCCAGTTCCTCGACTACCTGCTGCGCCTGGCCGGCACGGCGGCCGGACTGGGCCTGCACAGCGAAACAGCCTCGCGCCTCGCCGGAGGGCTCGTGCTGCTGGCGGCGCTGCCGCCGGCCGCCATGCTCCTGCTCCGTCCGGCGCGCCTGCTCGGCGATCCCTTGGGCGCGGCCGCGGCCACGCTCCTCATCGTGACCGCCAGCGGGTTCCTCGGCAGCGCCTGGGGGCGTGCCGCCACCACGCCGACGACCCTCTACGTGAAGTACGGCTATTACAGCCTGCTCTTCGCCGGGGTCGTCGCCTACCTCGACGCGCGCCTCCTGCCGCCCCGGTGGCGCCGGCTCTGGCTCTTCGCAGCCGTGGCCGCGCTGCTCTTGGTGAACGCGGCCCTGCTCTGGCGCGCGCCCCACATCGTCGAGCGCCAGGCGCAACAGCTGCGCGCCGAGGCGGCGGGCTACGTCTTCCTGCTCGACACGCCGGACTTCTGCCATGTGGCCGAATGTCAGCCGAATCACCTCGGGACGCTCCGGCACTGGCGCGCGCACGGCCTCAACGTCTTTGCCTGGCCGGAGGCGCGGTTGCTCGGCCAGCCGCTCGGTGGCGGCGCGGCCGGCGTGCTGCCCGCCTGTGACGGCGGCGTCGAGCGCGTCGCGGCGCTGGTCGCCGACGATGGCACCGCCGTCCTCAGGGCGGACGGCTGGCTCGCCGGCAGCCTCGAGCCGCGGCAGCCCCTCTATGCGGTGGCCGAGGGCGACCCGCAGCGCCGCGTACTGGGCTTCGGCTTCGCCAGCGACCTCGCGAGCGATGCCGATGGAGAGGCGCGGCAGGCCTGGCGCGTCTACCTCGCGCCTGGTGACCAAGGGCCGCCCCTGGCCGTGCTGCCGGCGCAGAGCGACCCTCCCTGCCGGATCGCTATCCCGGCGCCCGGGTCGGGCTGACGCAGGGCCGGCTGAAGCGGCGCGGCCCCAGGCGCTTACCTTTCGCGGACGCATGGGCTAAGCCATTGCCGATGGACGATGGGATGACAGCGTGAGCGAGCACCTGGCACCGGGTTCCGAGCGAGGCTTCGGCTGCACCTTCGCGATCGTGCTGTCGCTGATCTCGCTCATTCCCGTGCTCGGCGGCGCGCCGCCGATCTACTGGCTGAGCGGGCTCGGCCTGCTGTTCCTGCTGGCGGCCGCCTTCTGGCCGCGTGCCCTGCGCGAGCTGAACTGGCTCTGGTTCCGCTTCGGCCTGCTGCTGCACCACGTCGTGCAGCCGGTGATCCTGAGCCTGCTCTATGCGCTGGGCATCGTGCCGATCGGGCTCATCATGCGTGCTTTCGGCAAGAACCTGCTGAGCTTGCGGAAGCCTGCGGCGGCGACCTATTGGATCGCGCGCAAGCCGCCGGGCCCGGCGCCCGGGTCGCTCGGCAGCCAGTTCTGAGGCGGAGCCGCCATGTCGTTCATCGCTGAGTTCTATCGGTTCCTGCGGGCGCGCAAGAAGTACTGGATGGTGCCGACCATTGTGCTCCTGGTGCTGCTGGGCGGGCTCTTGATCGCGGTGAAGGGCAGCGCCATCGCGCCCTTCCTTTACACGCTGTTCTGACGCCGGCGGCATGCGCGTTCTCGGTCTCTCGGCTTTCTATCACGACAGTGCCGCCGCCCTCCTGGTGGACGGGGAGATCGTCGCCGCTGCGCAGGAGGAGCGCTTCACCCGCCGCAAGCACGATGCCGGCTTTCCGCGTCACGCCATCGCCTATTGCCTGGAGGCGGGCGGCGTGGGGCTCGACGCCATCGACCACATCGCCTTCTACGACAAGCCCTTCCTGAAGTTCGAGCGGCTGGTCGAGACCTATCTCGCCTTCGCGCCCCGCGGCTTCACCTCCTTCCGCAAGTCCATGCCGATCTGGCTGAAGGACAAGCTGTTCCAGAAGCGGCTGCTGCTGGAAGCCTTCGGCGAGCTCGCCCCGGGGCAGGAATTGGAGCAGCGCCTGCTGTTCTCCGAGCACCACTTCAGCCATGCCGCCAGCGCCTACTATCCCTCGCCCTTCGACGAGGCGGTGGTGCTGACCATGGACGGCGTCGGCGAGTGGGCCACGACGACGGTGGCGCTCGGCAAGGGCGAGAAGCTGGAGATCCAGAAGGAGATCCACTTCCCGCATTCGCTGGGCCTGCTCTACTCGGCCTTCACCTACTACCTCGGCTTCAAGGTGAACTCCGGCGAGTACAAGGTCATGGGGCTCGCGCCCTATGGCGAGCCGCGCTTCGCCCAGCTGATCCGCGACCGGCTGATCGACATCAAGGACGACGGCAGCTTCTGGCTCGACCAGCGCTACTTCGACTACTGCACCGGCCTCACCATGACCAACGAGCGCTTCGCCCAGCTCTTCGGTCAGCCGGTGCGACGGCCCGACAAGGATCCGCTGACGCCCTTCCACATGGACGTCGCCGCCTCGATCCAGGCGGTGACCGAGGAGGCGGTGCTGCGCATGGCGCGCGCGCTCGGGCGCGAATATGGGCTGCCGAACCTCTGCCTGGCCGGCGGCGTCGCGCTCAATTGCGTGGCCAACGGCAAGGTGCTGCGCGACGGCGCCTTCGAGAAGCTCTGGATCCAGCCGGCCGCGGGCGATGCGGGCGGCGCTGTCGGCGCCGCCCTTGCCGCCTGGCACCATCAGCTGGGCCGCCCGCGGCG
>DATEDK010000078.1:0-2076 GCA_035281685.1 Kiloniellales bacterium
CTGCTGACCGGGCGCTCCGCGCGCCAGATCGAGATCGCAGCCGGCATCATCGAGGCGGGCGAGGCGCCGCGCGCGGTGGCGCGCCGCGAGCTGATGGAGGAGACCGGCCTCAAGGCCCGGCGGTTGCGCCGCCTCTTCGCCTTCCTGCCCTCGCCCGGCGTGATGACCGAGGCGATCGAGATCTTCCTGGCCGAAGTCGATGCCAGCCAGGCCGCGGGCCAGCACGGCCTGCCGACCGAGCACGAGGAGATCACGGTGTTTTCCCTGCCGGCACAGGAGGCTTTCCGCCTGATCGAGCGGGGTGGCATCGAGAACGGCGCGGCGCTGCTGGCCTTGCAATGGCTGGCCTTGCACCATGACGAGGTCCGGGTGGCGGCACGCTTGCCGCGCCGGCGCCGGGCTCGCTAGGCTCCCGCCCCCTATTGCGCGTGCTGGTTCGAGGACTGGTCTCATGCACATCCGCGACGGCTTCGTCGGCACGATCGGCAACACGCCCCTGATCCGCCTCAAGGGTCCGTCCGAGGCGACAGGCTGCACGATCCTCGGGAAGGCCGAGTTCCTGAACCCCGGCGGGTCGGTCAAGGATCGCGCCGCGCTCGGCATCATCACCGACGCCGAGGCACGCGGGCAGCTGCAGCCGGGCGGCGTGGTCGTCGAGGGCACCGCGGGCAACACCGGCATCGGACTGGCGCTGGTCGGCCGCGCGCGGGGCTACCGCACGGTGATCGTGATTCCGGAGACGCAGAGCCGCGAGAAGAAGGAGATGCTGCGGCTCTGCGGCGCGGAGCTGGTCGAGGTGCCGGCCAAGCCCTACAAGGACCCCGGCAACTACGTGCACGTCTCGCGGCGGCTGGCCGAGGAGCTCGCCGGCAAGGAGCCAAAGGGCGCGATCTGGGCGAACCAGTTCGACAACGTCGCCAACCGGCAGACCCACTACCGCACCACCGGACCGGAGATCTGGGAGCAGACCGCCGGCAAGGTCGACGGCTTCATCTGCGCGGTCGGCACCGGCGGCACGCTCGCCGGCGTCGGCACGGCGCTGAAGGAGCGGCGCAAGGACATCGTCATCGGGCTCGCCGATCCGCCGGGCGCTGCGCTTTACAGCTACTACACCACGGGCGAGCTCAAGGCCGAGGGCAGCTCGATCACCGAGGGCATCGGCCAGGGCCGCATCACCAAGAACATCGACGGCGCGCCCGTCGACGTCGCCTTCCACGTTCCCGACAGCGAGTCGATCCCGCTCTGCTTCGAGCTCTTCGAGAGGGAGGGCTTCTGCATCGGACCGTCGAGCGGCGTGAACGTGGCCGGCGCGATCCGGCTCGCCCGGCAGATGGGTCCGGGCCACACCATCGTCACCGTGCTCTGCGACTACGGCACACGCTACAGCTCGAAGCTGTTCAACCCGGAGTTCCTGCGCTCCAAGGAGCTGCCGGTGCCGGCGTGGGTGGAAAAGGCCGCGAAGGCCTGAGGAGGACCGCGATGGCGAAGCTGCTGTTCCGCGACGACGGCTACCTGAGGCAGTGCCAGGCCGTCGTCACCGCCGCCGGGCCGGAGGGCATCGAGCTCGACCGGACGGTCTTCTACGCCGAGAGCGGCGGCCAGCCGGGCGACCAGGGCCAGCTGACTCTGCCCGACGGCGCGAAGCTCGCGATCGTCGACACCAAGAAGGGTACCGGGGCGGACTCGATCCGCCACATTCCGGCCCCGGGGCAGCCGCTGCCGGCGATCGGCACAGCGGTCACCGCCGAGATCGACTGGGCGCGGCGCTATCGTCTGATGCGCATGCACACCGCCTTGCATCTGCTCTCCTCACTGGTGAAGGGCGACGTCACCGGCGGTCAGGTCGGCGACGGCAAGGGCCGCCTTGACTTCAACCTGCCCGAGGGCGCGCCGGACAAGGAGAAGCTGAGCGAAGGCTTGAACCGCTTGGTGAACGAGCACCATAGCGTCGAGCCGCGCTGGATCACCGACGAGGAGCTGGCGCGCCAGCCCGAGCTGGTGCGCACCATGAGCGTGAAGCCGCCGAGCGGCCACGGTCGCGTGCGCCTGCTCGAGATCGCCGGGGGCGACCTGCAG
>DATEDK010000079.1:0-4880 GCA_035281685.1 Kiloniellales bacterium
GTTCCGCTTGCCTGCTGCGTTCTGCTGATCTTGCTCGGTTCCCTCTTGGTCTGGAACTTGATTGCCCGAGCATATGTCGGCGGTCGGGATGTGGCGCCGCGGAAGCTCGTCGGCGCGCAGGGACTGCTTGGCGTCATCACCATCATCGTGGCCGTCTTCGTCATCTTCGAGGGCCTCGGGACGGCTATCTAAAAGGCGAGGGGCAGCCTCGTCGAAGCGGCGGCGCTTGCGAAGTAGGCTTGAAGGGTTTGGCTCGGCCCGGCAATCGGTCGAACGCCACCGATGAGTTGCAAGCTCCGAGTCCCCCCGACTCCACTCACCATTTGGGCGACGCGAGACTCCGGCGCCCATGTCGAGTCGATGAAAAATGCGCGCGACTCGGCGCGGCGACTCCGCGTGCTGCTGGCCGCAACGACCCGTAATCTCTAGGATCATCGCGCCGCACGACAGAGGCGGAGAAAGGGGGCCCGATGACGGGTGCGTTCTGGATCACCATCATCTTCATGATCCTGACGGGGGTGCTCGCAGCTGCGGGCATGATCGCCGCGCGGCAACCGAACGCCGGCGCGGCGATCAACAAGCTGGTTCCTTTCCAAGGCATCATCGGCATCCTGGCGCTCGTCTGGGGCGTCTGGTCGCTGATCGAGTTCTTCACCTCGGGCCTGCTGCAGGCCTTCAGTGTGGTCCCGGTGCTGATCCTGCTGAGCCTGGCCGCGGCCATTCTGATGATCCTGCTGGGTTTCCTCTTCGGCTGGACCTTGATCGCGCGCGTCACCGGCGGTGGCGGCGGCGCGACCTCGGCGCAGCAGAAGTTGGCCGGCATTCAGGGGCCGCTCGGCATCCTGACGATCATCGTCGCCGTGCTGCTGCTCATCCTGAACCTGTTCCAGATCGCCATCTGACCAGGCGACCAGGGCCCTGGGGGGCGGTCCTTAGTCGGCCGCCCCGCCATGGTTGTGCCTTGCAACGTTCCGCTGTCCGACGCATGAATCTCCTGCGGCCGTGAGGGTGCGGACGAGGGGAGGGCAGCGATGTCTTGGCAGGACTGGATTCTGGTGGCGTTGCTGGCGATCGCCGGCGGCATGGCGCTGGCCCACATGGTGGTGGGCCGCAAGCCGGAGGAAGAGAAGCTGCGTCAGCAGCTCGCTCTGGCCGAAGGTATCGTCGGCATCCTGGCGCTCGCCTGGGGCCTATGGCGGCTGATCGCCTTCATCACCAGCTCGGCCGGCTTCTTCATCGTCATCTACATCGTCGCCGTCCTGCTGACGATCGCGCTCGGCCTGCTGCTCGGCTACAAGCTGATCCGCAAGCCGGTGGGCGTCGCCGGTGTCGGCGAGACCACCGACCGCGTGCAGGCGAAGCTGTCGAAGAACCAGATCGCTCTCGGCATCGGCGGCCTGGCCGCCGCCGTCGTCCTGCTCCTGATCGTGGTCTCCGGCCCCTCGGTGCCGACGGCCCCCATGCCGTCGCCCACGCCCATGCCGCTGCCGACCCCGATGCCGGGCGTCGTGCCGGCCCCGGCGCCGACCCCGGGCGGCTGAGGTCCGTCATTAGCGCCCCGGACGGGGCGCGGCTTCAGGCAACCTGAGCCAAGTCGGGCGCTCGGCGACGAGTGTCCGGCCGTCGGCATGGAGGGGTGGGCCGTCGAACGCCTCCAGGCGCAGCAGGACCAGGGCCCGCTCGCCGGCGCTGGAGCGCACCTCGCCCACCTCGCGGCCGTCCTGCATGACGGCTGTGCCGGGCCCGGGTGCGGGCCCCTCGAAGCGGGCCGGCAGCAGGCGCTTCTTGATCAGTGCGCGATAACGGGTGCGCGCGGTCAGTTCCTGGCCCATCCAGCAGCCCTTGTCCCAGTCGATCGCGCCGAGCTCGTCGAAGCCGTTCTCCAGGAGGATTGCCTTCTCGACCTCGAGGTCGCGGCTGCCGTCCGGCACACCGAAGGTGAGACGCAAGCGCTCGTAGTCCTCGCGTGGCGCGGCCGCGAAGCTCGCCGGCGGCGCCGACAGCAGGGCGCGCGCGCCGAGCGCGGCAAGGCGCGGGTCGACGAAGACCGGGCCGCCGGCCAGCGCCATGGTCACGCCGGGCGTCTCGGAGAGGCCGAGCTGCGCCAGCGCGCCCTCGCCCCAGAGCGCGTAGACCCGGCGCCCGATGGCCTCGCCCAGGTCCACCTTGGAGCGCAGCTTGTAGACCTTGAGGCGCTTCTCCAGGTCGGCCAGCCGTGCCGCTTCGCCCTCCAGCAAGATCGCCTCGCCCTCAGCGACGAGGAAGAAATCGTGCAGGTACTTGCCCTGGGGCGTCAGGAAAGCCGCCCAGAGTGCGCGCATCGGGGTCAGCTTCTCGACATCGTTGGAGACCAGGCCTTGCAGGAAAGCGACCCGGTCGGGCCCGGCGATGCGCAGGACCGCGCGGTCGTCGAGCGGCGTGACGAAAGCCATGGCACTGAGATGGCCCGGTTGAGCCGCCTTGGCAAGCGCCCACGCTTGGCAAGCAACCGAGCCTCCGCCTATAAGCCCGAACGATGACCGCCGAGCCCCGCATTCTGGCCGAGATCTCGCCCGGCGAGCTGATCGACAAGATCACCATCCTCGAGATCAAGAGCGAGCGCCTGAGCGATGCCGCCAAGCTTGCCAATGTGCGCTATGCGCTGGAGCGCCTGCGGACGACGCGCGCCCTCCTCGATGGCGAGGCCGCGTTGCCCCCGCTGGAGGCGGCGCTGAAGGCGGTCAACGCGCAGCTCTGGCAGATCGAGGACGAAATCCGCGACTGCGAGCGCCGCGGCGACTTCGGCCCGGCCTTCGTCGCCCTGGCGCGTCAGGTCTACCGGCAGAACGACCGCCGCGCGGAACTCAAGAAGGCGATCGACCGGCTCTACGGCTCCGCGATGACCGAGGAGAAGAGCTATCGAGCCTACTGAGCCGCTGCGTCTGCTGCAGACCCTCGCCGGGGTCGAGAAGGGCGGGGCGGAGCTGCACTTCGTGCGTCTGGCCGAGGCCTTCCAGCGCGCCGGCCTGACCCAGCACATCGTCATGCGGCACCATCCGAGCTTCGCGCAGCGGCTGCGCAGGGCCGGCGTGCCGATGACCTTCGCGCGCTTCGGCGGCTTCTTCGATCTGCAGACCCGCGGGCTGATCCGCACGGTCGCCGGCGCGCTGCGCCCGCAGGTGGCGCTTTCCTACATGAGCCGCGCGACCAGGTTCACGCCGCGCGGTCCCTACACGCTGGTCGCGCGGCTCGGCGGCTACTACGACATGAAGTACTTCCGCCATGCGGACCACCTGGTCGGCATCGCGCCGGACCTCATCGACTACTTCCGTCGCGAAGGCTGGCCTGCCGAGAAGACGACGCTCATTCCCAACTTCGTCGAGGACAAGAGCGGCCCGGCGCTGCCGCGCGCCACAGCACCGCTGGTCGTGTCGGTCGGCCGCCTGCACAAGAACAAGGCCTTCGACACGCTTCTCCATGCGATGACCCACCTGCCGGAGGCGCAGCTCTGGATCGCGGGGGAGGGGCCGGAGCGGCCGGCGCTGGAGGCGCTGATCGGCGAGCTCGGTCTGGCGCAGCGCGTGCGGCTGCTCGGCTGGCTCGACGATCCCCTGCCGGCGATCCGCGCCGCCGATGTCTACGTCGTGCCCTCGCGGCACGAGCCTTTGGGCAGCGTCGTGCTGGAGGGATGGATGTGCGCGCGGCCAATGGTGGCCGCCGCCAGCCAGGGGCCGCGCTGGCTGATCAAGGACGGCGAGAACGGTCTTCTGGTGCCGGTCGATGCGCCGAAGGCGATGGCCGAGGCCATTGCCCGTCTGCTGACCGACCGCGAGCTCGCGGCCCGCCTCGCCACGGCCGGCCGGCGCTCCTACGAAGCGGGCTTCACCGAGGCGGCCGCGGTCAGCCAGTATCTCGCTCTCTTCCAGCGCCTGATCGCGGAGCGCCAGCAGAGACGATGAACGAGGCCTTCGACCTGATTCTTGCCGGCGGCGAGGTCTTCACGCCCTCCGGCCGGCAGCGCGCCGACCTCGGCATCCGCGGCGGCAAGGTCGCGGACATCGGCGACCTCGCCTCGGCCAAGGCGGCGGAGCGCACGGACTGCCGGGGCCTGATCGCGCTGCCCGGCGCGATCGATACCCAGGTGCACTTCCGCGAGCCGGGGCTCGAGCACAAGGAAGACCTGGAGAGCGGCACGCGCGCGGCCGTGCTGGGCGGAGTGACGGCGATCTTCGAGATGCCGAACACCAAGCCTTCGACGCTGACCGCCGCCGACATCGCCGACAAGCTGAGGCGCGCCCAGGGCCGCGCCTGGTGCGAGCACGCCTTCTTCGTCGGCGCCGCCGACGAGAATGCCGCGGAGCTGGGCACGCTGGAGCGCCTGCCTGGCGTCTCCGGCGTGAAGATCTTCATGGGCTCGTCGACCGGCAGCCTCCTGGTCGAGGACGACGCGCTCCTGGCCGAGGTGCTGCGCAACGGCCGCCGCCGCGTCGCCGTGCACGCGGAGGACGAGCCGCGCCTGCGCGAGCGCATGGCTCTCGCCAGGGAAGGCGGCCCCGCGCAGCACCCGGTCTGGCGCGACGCCGAGACGGCGCGCAGGGCAACGGAGCGCCTGCTGCGCATCGCTCGCGACGCCGGGCGCCGAGTGCATGTGCTGCACGTGACCACGGCCGACGAGCTGCCGCTCCTGGCCGCGGCGCGCGACATCGCCACCATGGAGGTGACGCCGCAGCACCTGACGCTGGCCGCACCCCAATGCTACGCCGAGCTCGGCACCTTGGCGCAGATGAACCCGCCGATCCGCGACGCACGGCACCGCGCGGCGCTCTGGCAGGCGGTGGCGCAGGGGCTGGTCGACGTGATCGGCAGCGATCACGCGCCGCACACCAGGGAGGAGAAGGCGA
>DATEDK010000080.1:0-3555 GCA_035281685.1 Kiloniellales bacterium
CTGGATCTCCGGCCAGTAGTTGTCCGGCGGGATGACGACGCCGCCCGCGCCCAGGATCGGCTCGCCGATGAAGGCGCCGACCCGCTCGGGGCCGAGCTCGAGGATCTTGTCCTCGACCGCCTTGGCGGCGCGCTTGCCGAAGTCCTCGGCGCTCTCGCCCGGCTGGCCGTAGTGGTACTGATAGGGCGGCATGACGTGCACGAAGCCGGGCAGCGGCAGGTCGCTCATCCTGTGCATCGCGTTCATGCCGCCGAGCGAGGCCGCGGCCATGGTGGAGCCGTGGTAGCCCCACTGCCGGCCGATAATCATCTTCTTCTCCGGCTTCTCCAGGATGTTCCAATAGCGGCGCACCAGGCGGACCATGGTGTCGTTCGCCTCGGAGCCAGAGGTGCCATAGAAGGCGTGCGTAAGCCCTTTGGGCGTGATCTCCGCGAGCTTGGCGGAGAGCTCGGCCACCGGCGGGTGGGCCGTCTTGAAGAAGGTGTTGTAGTACGGCAGCTCCTGCATCTGCCGCCAGGCGACGTCGGCCAGGCGCTGATGACCGTAGCCGACGTTGACGCACCAGAGGCCGGCCATGCCGTCGAGCACGCGCTCGCCCTCGCTGTCGGTGAGGAAGACGCCCTCGGCCTTGGTGATGATGCGGGCACCGCCCTCGTCGCCCAGGCCCTTGTAGTCGGTGAAGGGCGCCAGGTGGTGCTTCTGCTCGAGGTTCTTCCAATGCGCGGTGGTGTTGCGGACGGGCTTGTTCATGGATGGGTGTTCCCTTGGGAGAAATGGATTCAGGCGGTCACATCTGGCGGCGCGTGGAGCGCCTAACTCAGCAGAAGGGACCGCGCGGCGGGCTGAATCCGATCCGCGCGCAGAGGATCATCACCTCGCGGTAACCGCAGAGCGTGGTCTCGATGCGGATCATGCGAGGGAAAGTAGCATGGGCGCATTGAGGAACGGAACTGGCGCAGAAGTACTCCCTCTCCCCTTGCGGGAGAGGGTCGGGGTGAGGGGGGTAGGTCGGTGCATATCTCGACACCGTCACCGACCGACCCCCCTCACCCCAACCCCTCTCCCGCAGAGGGGAGAGGGGCTGATCACACCGCCACGACAACGATGCGGTGCATCATGTTGTTGGCGTAACCCTGCGGGTTCCAGCCGGGTGGCACGGGCGGCTGCATCACGCCGTCGGGATCGGTCGCCCGCGCCCAGAGCTCGTAGCGGCCGGCGGTCGGCAACGTGATCTCCGCAACCCAGCGCTGCCAGGCGAAGGGGTTGGCGGGCGCGCTCAAGCCTGCCGCGACCCAGCTCTGCCCGTAGTCGAAGGAGAGGTGCATCGCCCTGACCGTGCCCTTGCCGGACCAGGCGTGGCCGCGCAGCGCGAAGAGCCGGCCGGCGGGCACCGTGGCGCCGTCGGCGGGAGAGGTGATCAGCGACTTCACCGGGATCGCGCCCAGGATCTCCATCTCGCCGTCGGGCACCGTGCTGCCGGGTGCGACGGGATGCGCCGGCAGGCGATAGGACTGCCCAAGCATCTTCTCGCCGTCGTGCACGCGGTCGCGCACCCAGATGCGGGTGAGGAACTTCTGCGACACCGATCCCGGATAGCCCGGCACCACCAGGCGCAGCGGAAAGCCGTGCAGCGGCCCGAGCGGCTGGCCGTTCATCGCCCAGGCGATGAGGGTCCATTCCTCCAGCGCCTTCTCGATCGGGATTCCGCGCGAGATCGCATGCTTCGTCGGATCGCCGGAGAGATGCGGGTCGTTGCCGTAGTGGCCGGTGTAGACGGCGCTGTCCTCGAGGCCGGCTGCCATCAGCAGCTCCCACAGCCGCACGCCGGTCCAGCGCGGGCAGCCGACGCCGCCCCAGGTCCAGGCGTTGCCCTCCACTGGCGGCTGAAAGAAGGCGCGGCCGTTGCCGGCGCACTCCAATACGAGGTTGGCGCTCACCGTCTCGAAGTCGCGCTGCAGCTGGTCCAGCGTCAGCCGCAGCGGCCGCTCCACCTCGCCGTCGATGGTGAGCGTCCAGCCGCTGGCATCGAGGTCGACCGCAGATTGCGGCAGGAGCCCGTTCAGCCGCACGAACATCCGCTCGGTCGGCGTCACCGCATCGTCCAGCAGGTGCGCCGGCGTCTCGGCGACGAGCGGCTCCTCGCCCAGCAGCACGAGGCCGTCCTTCTCCGCCATCTGGGCAAGGCCGCTCTCGGCGGCGCGCGCCGGAAAGGGAGCGCGCAGCAGGACGCCGGTGGCGGCGAGCGCCGTGCCTTTGAGGAAAGCGCGGCGACTCTGCATGGACGCCTCAGCCCGGCGGCGCCAGCGGCCGGAACTGCTTGGCCAGCATCAGGCCCTGGCCCTGGTAGTTGGACTTCATGCCCGTGCCATAGAGCCGCTCCGGCTCGTGCGCCATGCGCTCGTAGTGCAGCCAGCCGATGGTCTGGCCGTGCTCCAGCACGAAGGGCACCTCGTGGCTGCGCACCTCCAGTACGGCGCGGCTCTCCGCATCCCAGCCGAAGCCCGGGTCGAAGAAGCCGGCGTAGTGCACGCGGAATTCGCCGACCGCGGTGTCGTAGGCCACCATCTCGGCGGCGAGGTCGGGCGGAATGCGCACGGACTCGCGCGTTGCCAGGATGTAGAAGTCGTCGGGATCGAGCACCAGGGTGGGCTCGCGGTGGCGGTAAAGCGGCTCCCAGAAGTCCAGCGGGTCGTAGTGGCCGATGCGGCCGAGGTCGATGCGGTCGGTGTGCTTCTTCGCCCGGAAGCCGATCAAGGCACCGCGGTTCTGGCCTTCCAGGTCGATGGTGACGGGCACCAGCTTCTCGCGCAGCGCTGGCTCGCCGCCGTCGACCACGAGCTTGCCGGCCGCATGCAGCTGCTGCAGCTTCTCCTGCCCCATGACCGGATAGCCGCGGCGGAAGCGCAGCTGGTTCAGCCGCTGTCCCTCGCGCACGACGACGCTGAAGGTGCGCGGCGTGATCTCGGCGAAGAGCGGCCCGGAATAGACCAGCGGCACGACGTCGAAATGCCCGCTGTGGTCGGTGATCAGCCGCGTCAGGATGTCGAGCCGGCCGGTGGTGCTCTTCGGGTTGGCGAAGCCGGCGATGCCGCTCTTCAGCGTCAGGCTTTCCTGCAGCTGCACGACGTAGACGCAACCGCGCTCCAGCACGGCGCCGCCGGAGAGGTCGATGGGATAGCCGTCGAGCTGCTCGACGCGCTGCATCACCGTCGCCCGCGGCCCCGGCAGGAAGGAGGCGCGCACGCGCCAGGCCGTCTTGCCCAGCCGCAGGTCCAGGCTCGCCGGCTGCAGCTGGTCGGCCTCGACCTCGCGCATCGCCTGGATCTCATGGTTGCGCAGCATCTCGCGGATCGCCTGCACCGGCAGAATGCCGGTCGGCAGCGCGGAAGCACCGGCGCGCGGGAGGCCGCCGCTAAAGAGGCTGCTGTCGCTTTCGCTGGCGCTCATGGACCCTGGGCGTCACCTTTCCTGTCATCCCGGCCGACCCCGGAAGCGCGAAGCGCTATCCGGGGGAGAGCCGGGACCCAGGAGCCAAGGAGCTGAGCCCTATGGCCC
>DATEDK010000081.1:0-4258 GCA_035281685.1 Kiloniellales bacterium
CATGCGGCCGCCGTCGCTTTCCACCAGCCGCAGCCTGGCGCCCAGCGCCCGCATATGGTCGAGCTTCTCGCGTGCGAAAGCATCGGAGCTGACGATGTTGAGCGCGTAGCCCTTGACCGTGCAGACCAGCGCCAGCGACACGCCGGTGCTGCCGCCAGTGTACTCGACCACCGTGCCGCCCGGCCTGAGGCGCCCGTCGGCTTCGGCCGCCTCGATCATCGCCAGCGCCATGCGGTCCTTCAGGCTGCCGGTCGGGTTCTCGTGCTCGAGCTTCAGCAGGATGCGCGCGCTCTTCGCCGGCACGATGCGGCGCAGCGCCAGCAGCGGGGTGTTGCCGATACGGGAGAGGATGGTGTCTGGCATAGGCGCGCTTGTGCCATGGGTGGAGAGGGCAGGGCGGTACGGAATCCGGACCGACCTACCGAATCCCCCTCCCTACCCTCCCCCGCTTCGCGGGAGAGGGGCGGTTGGTCGAGTTCGCGCGGAAAGCCCTCTCTCCCGCGAAGCGGGGGAGAGTGGGAGAGGGGGATTGGCGGTCTGTCAGAGGATCAAACGACCTTCGCCTTCCGCTCCTGCAGCAGCGCGCGCAGCACCGAGCGGTGGCAGCGGCTCTCGTCCGCGCAGTAGCAGCCGAGCGAGAAGTTGGCGTCGTGCGACAGCGCCGCCAGCAGGTCGAGCGTGCGGCTCGCGGCGGGGGCGCTCATCTCCTTGCGGAACGCCCGCTCGAAAGCCTGCCATGCCGCTGGCGTCTCGGCGGTCAGCGCCTGCTTCACCAGGGGCGCGCTCGGCGAGAGCTCCGGGTACCAGAGGTCGTACCAGTCGTCGGCGGCGTAGCGCTCCTTCTTCACGCCGCGCGGCGGGCGACGCACCGCTCCGATGCGCGTGCCCTCCTGCGGATGGCGCTTCGAGCCGAGGCGGACGATGCGCAGCGTCATCGGCGAGCTCCCTGGACCTGGGCCGCCGGCCGCACGGCGGCGAAGAGGTAGCGCTGGAACCAGCGCGGGAAGGCGCGCGTCAATGCCCTCGGCCCATCGAGCGCGAGGCCGGCGCGCTGCGCCTCGGCGAAGGAAAGGTCGCCGCGCCACCAGCCGGCCAGCGCCGCGAGCGGTCCGCGGACGCCGAGTTCGGGAAAGCCCGGATTGTGCGTGCAGAGCGAGGCCTCGCCTGGCTTCAGCAGCAGCATCTGCGGCGCATGTCCCTTGAGCTGGAACCGCAGCACGAGGGGATGCTTCGGCAGCGCCTCGGCGTCGACGCGGCGGCGCATGTCGACCAGGAGCGGCCCGAGGTCGATATCTTCGCCCGCGGCCTCGCGCGGCAGCCAGCGCTGGCCCCAGGTGCCGAACGCGCCGATCAGGCCGATCAGCTCCTCGCCCGCCGGGGTCAGGCGGTATTCGGTCCCGGCCTGCACCACCGCGCCGATCGCGACGAGCGCCTGCAACCGCTCGGACAGCATGGTGCGCGAGATGCGGGGGATGCCGCGGCGGATGTCGTTGAAGCGGCGGCTGCCGCAGAGCAGCTCGCGGACCACCAGGAGCGTCCAGCGCCCGCCCAGCGCCTCCTGCGCCCGCGCCACCGCGCAGAACTGGCCATAGCCGGTCATGCGCGGGTCTTAGCACGGATGGCACAGCAGCGGTGGTCCGGAAAGTGGACCTAGTTCCCTCTCGCGCGCGCCAACGCAGGGGAGGGTCAGGGAGGGGGTGTCGGCAGGTGAGCTGCTTCGTCCACACCCCCTCCCCAGCCCTTCCCCAGCTTCGCTGGGAGAGGGAGTCCTACTTCGCGCGGAACTCGTTGTGGCAGTCGCCGCAGGCCTTGCCGACGGGGCCCAGGGCGGCGCCCAGCGTGTCCTTGGTCAGGGTCGGCGCGGCAGCGGCGAGTGCAGCGGTCGCCTCCTGCAGGTGCTTGGCGTACTCCTCGAACTCCGCCCACTCCATCCAGATCTCGGGCTTGGCCTTGGAGTTGTCGGCCGTCGAGCCTTCCGGGAAGCCCTCGACGATGATCTTGGAGATCGCCGCCAGCGCGTCCGCGTGATGCTGCAGCGCGGCGCCGTCGAATTCCATCTCGCCCTTCGCCATGGCGGCGATCGGCGTGATGTGCCAGGCGTTCGCCTTCATGATGCCCTGGCGGTAGGCGATCGCCTTGGCGGCGTCCTGCGCCCAGGCGGCGGCCAGCGGGATGGCAATCGCGGCGGCCAAGACACCCGCGAGGCCGATACCGAACCGGGAACGGAGCATGGGATCGTCTCCTGGTCTGGTTATTTTGTGACTGCATCGTCGACAACCCAGTCCGCGCTGTAAACCGGCCGTCGCTTCACAAGCGCGTCAGCAGGGCACCGCTTTAGCGGCGCGCCGCTGCCAACCTTGGGTTAAGCTGGGCCGATGCGGTTCCTGCTCGGACTCGGCGCTGCCATCCTCTTCGCACTTGCGGCAAGGCCGTCCGCCGCGCAGGAGCCAGTCGACCTCGAGCTGGTGCTGGCGGTCGACACCTCCTCGTCGGTCAATCGCGGCGAGTTCGACCTGCAGATGCGCGGGCTGGCCAATGCCTTCCGGGATCCGCGCGTGCAGAAGGCGATCGCTGCCGCGGGCGTCTTCGGCGTGGCCGTGGCGATGGTGCAGTGGGCCGACAGCCGGCACCAGACGCTCTCCATCGACTGGTACGTGATCCGCACACCCGAAGACTGCGAGGAGCTGGCCGCCGTGATCGACAGCACGCCGCGCTTCGTGGTGGGCGGCGGCACCGCCATCGGCTCGGCGGTGATGTTCGCGCTCGACCTGCTCGCGGCCAACCCCTTCGCCGGCCAGCGCTCGGTGATCGACGTCTCGGGCGACGGGCGCGCCAACCAGGGCGAGCTGCCGACCAACGCGCGCGCCCGCGCGCTCGCCGAGGGCGTGA
Organism: Kiloniellales bacterium; assembly: GCA_035281685.1. Classification (GTDB taxonomy): domain Bacteria; phylum Pseudomonadota; class Alphaproteobacteria; order Kiloniellales; family JACOMY01; genus DATEDK01. Next base: position 2,890 of record DATEDK010000081.1, read on the forward strand.
CGGTGAACGGCCTCGCGATCCTGAACGAGGATCCGGCGCTCAACGTCTACTACCTGCAGTACGTGATCGCCGGACCGGGCGCCTTCGTGCTGACCGCGCAGGACTACGAGGCCTTCTCCGACGCCATCGTCGAGAAGCTGGTGCGCGAGATCTCGGGCGCGCCGGTCGCTGCGCTGCCAGAGGACAGAGGACAGAGGACAGAGGACAGAGGGCCCCTGGCGTTGGCCGAATGCTCTTCGTCTTCTGTCCTCTGTCTTCTGTCCTCTGTCTTCTGAGATGCTCAGCGTCATCGTCTGCACGCACAACCGCTGGAGCTTCCTCGAGCGCTGCTTGAGCGCGCTGGCCGCGCAGCAGGTCCCGCCCGACCGCTTCGAGGTGCTGGTGGTGGACAACGCCTCGAGCGACGCGACGCCGGAGCGGGCCAAGGCGTTCTGCGCGGCGCATGACAATTTCCGCTATCTGCGCGAGGAGCGCCTGGGCCTCTCGGTCGCGCGCAATTGCGGGATGGATGCGGCCAAGGGCGTCTACCTCGCCTACATCGACGACGATGCCGTCGCCTATCCCGACTGGACCGGCCGCCTGCTCGACGCCTTCGAGAAGGGCGATCCGCTGCCGCATGCCGTGGGCGGCGAGATCGAGCCCGAGTGGGGTGCCCCGCCGCCGCCCTGGCTGACGCGCACGCTCAGGCAGTTCCTGACCGCCGAGGTCGGCTGGTCGACCGAGCGGCTCTGGCTCGAGCGCCCGCAATGGATCTGCGAGACCAACGCCGCCTACCGGCGCGACGTGCTGCGCTACTACGGCCGCTGGCCCGAGGACCTCGGCCGGCGCGGCAGCTCGCTGCTCTCGAACGAGAACATCGTCAACCAGCGCCTGCTGGCGGATGGCGGGCGCATCCTCTTCGACCCGGCAATCCGCGTGCGTCATCACATCCACGCCGACCGCCTGACCCCGCAGTGGCTGAAGCGCCGCGCCTTCTGGCAGGGCGTGTCGGAGGCGCTGGTCGCCAGGCGCTACCCGGAGGCGCTCAACCCCATCCGAAAGCCGGAGGAGATGTTCTTCCCGGTCGGCCGCGGCGACCTCTTCAAGCTCTTCGACGCCAGGACCGACCCGCGCGAGACCGAGCAGCTCTGCTTCAAGCTCTTCGACATGGGCTTCCTACTGCAGTGGCACGGGCTGATCGAGGGGTAGGGGTCTCGACCCCCCTCCCTCGTCATCCCGGATGCGCTGCAGCACGTGAGTGCTGCAGCGCAGACGCCGTCCCGGCCCTGAGCCGGGATCCGGAACCCGCGTTCCGTTCAGTGCCAGCCCCGGATCAGCACTGCACCGCTGCGCGCTGCAGTGCATCCGGGGTGACGAGGCGGAGAAGTTG
>DATEDK010000082.1:0-4340 GCA_035281685.1 Kiloniellales bacterium
CCTGTGGCGGGCCAATGCGACCGCGATATGCGGGCGCAAGAAGGGAAATTCAAGCATGGCAGCGGTCACCGAGGCCGAGGTTCGCCGGGCGCTGGCGGCGGTGATCGACGAGGCCGCCGGCCGCGACCTGGTTTCGCTCGGTCTGGTGCAGGCCGTCACCATCCGTGACGGCAACGTGCAACTCGTGCTGCAGGTCGATCCGGCACGCGGCGCCGCGCTCGAGCCGCTGCGCCAGCGCGCGGAGAAGGCCGTCCTGGCGCTGTCCGGCGTCAGCTCGGCCACCGCCATCCTGACCGCGCACCGCGAGGCGGGCGCCGCCGCGCCGCGCCAGCCGGCGCCGCAGCAGCATCGCCATGACCATCAGCCGCGTGCAGCGGGCGGCGCGCCGCAGAAGGCGCCGCTGAACGAGATCGGCGCCATCGTCGCGGTCGCCAGCGGCAAGGGCGGCGTCGGCAAGTCGACCGTCACCGCGAACCTGGCGCTGGCGCTGAAGGCGCGCGGGCTCAAGGTCGGCGTGCTCGATGCCGACATCTACGGGCCCTCGCAGCCGCGCCTGCTCGGCCTCTCCGGGCGGCCGGACACCCTCGACGGCCGGCGCATCATCCCGCACCGGCTCGACGGCATGCCGGTGATGTCGATCGGCTTTCTCGTCGCCGAGGACACCGCGATGATCTGGCGCGGTCCCATGGTGCAGTCCGCCATCATGCAGATGCTGCGCGAGGTGGAGTGGGGCCGGCTCGACTGCCTGATCGTCGACCTGCCGCCCGGCACCGGCGACGCGCAGCTGAGCCTGGCCCAGCAGGTGCCGCTGACCGGCGCGGTCATCGTCTCGACGCCGCAGGACATCGCCCTGCTCGACGTGAAGAAGGCGATGGCGATGTTCCGCAAGGTCGACGTGCCGCTGCTGGGCATGGTCGAGAACATGAGCGTCTTCGTCTGCCCGCACTGCGGCCACGAGAGCCACATCTTCTCGATCGGCGGCGCCCGGCGCGAGGCGGAGAAGCAGCGCCTGCCGTTCCTGGGCGAGGTGCCGCTCGATCCCGCGATCCGCGAAACCTCGGACGCGGGCAGGCCGATCGTGCTGAGCCAGCCGCAAAGCTCGGCCGCCAAGGCCTACGCCGCGATCGCCGATCGGCTTTGGCAGGAGGTCGAGGCGGTCATGGCCGGCGGCAGCCGGAAGGCGCCCAAGATCACGATGCAGTAAGCGACCGACACCCCTCACCCTGTCCCTCTCCCCGCTATCGCGGGGCGAGGGGACCCCTGGCCCGATGGCGACGCTGCCGTTCCCTCGCCCCGCGATAGCGGGGAGAGGGACAGGGTAAGGGACAGGGTGAGGGGCGTCGGTCGGTTACGATGGCAGTCCCAGCGACGCCATGAGCTCGCGCCATTCGCGCGGATTCATGCCGCTGTCGGCCTGGGTCACCTGGTCGCCGGCAATCAGGCGCTTTACCACGGCGAGTCCCTGCGCGGAGAGCTGCAGGCCGCCGCGGCTGTAGTCCTCGAAGGCTCGATAGGTCAGCGGCACCCAGCGCTTGACCGTCTCCAGCATGACCTCGGCGTAGGCGCGGATCTCGTACTGCGCGTGCGGATCGGCGCGCAGCATGAGGAAGTGCAGGAGGTTGTGCAGGTCGCACTTCCAGTACCACTGCGTATAGAAGTTGACCGGCAGGTTCATGCGGGCGAGCTCGCGCGCCAGCCCCTGACGCTTCTCGTCGATGACCGTGCCGTCCGCGCGCTCGTTCAGCAGGCGCTCGTAGTCGTCGTAGGCCTGCTCGGCATCGCGCTTCAGAAGCTCCAGTGCCTCGGCCGCCTCCTCGCCCTGCAGCACAGGACCCCGCCCCTGGCGGTTGGCGACCGACTGCGCGGCCAGATGCTCCGGCGCCGGCACGTAGAACTCGCGGTCGAGGATGGAGTAGCGGCCGGAGTACTCGTTCACGTTGGCCGTGCGATGGCGGATCCATTGCCGCGCCACGAAGATCGGCAGCTTCACGTGGTACTTGATCTCGCACATCTCGAAGGGCGTGGTGTGCCGGTGCCGCAGGAGGTAGCGGATGAGGCCGGCGTCCTCCTGCACCTTCTTGGTGCCGCGGCCGTAGGAGACTCGTGCCGCCTGCACCACCGCTGCGTCGTCGCCCATGTAGTCGACGACGCGCACGAAGCCGTGGTCCAGCACCGGCAGCGGCCGATAGAGAATGTCCTCCAGCGCCGGCACGGTGGCGCGGCCCGTGCCGGCGCTCTGCTGGCTGAGCTCGGCGATCTCCGCCTGCTGCTGGGCGGTCAGGCGCTCCTTGGATGTCATGGGCGGCAGCCTAGGGCAGGGGACAGAGTCGGAAAACCGCTGCTCGACCGCCCCGCCGCCGGCTCTTCATTTCGCGGCCGCGAAGACTTACATTAGACCCGCCGGGCAACCGGCTATGGTGCTAAACTGGCTTGCGGAATAAGCGTTACGGACCCGGGGGCAGTTCCCGGCGCCTCCACCAGTTTCAGGGCGGCCCAGAGCGAATGGGGGGCCGCCCTTCGAGGGGGCGAATCAGGCTCGACGTGCGTGGTAAAGGCTTGTTGGGTACCCGGCATGGTTCCGCCGTTATCGGGCCAACTCACAAGTGCCAACGACAACCGTATGGCGCTCGCTGCTTAATCACTAAGCAAGCGCGGTTCGGGGGGCACCGGGCAACAGAAGCCCCCCACTTCACCTCTTTTCGCGGTGCGATCGGTTCGCAGGCCCTTGACCACGCATAGGGGGCTCTGCCGGAATGACGTGTCGCGCGATCGCAACTCGCGACCCGGAGCTTGACGTGTCCGTCCCGATCGACAGCCTGCGCTACGACCTTCTGTTGCAGAAGGCGCTGCGCGGCGTGCTGCGCGAGGCGCTCCGGGAGGTGGTCGCGCGCGGCTTGCCGGGGGCGCATCACCTCTACATCACCTTCCGCACGCAGGCGCCCGGCGTCGTGCTGCCGGACCATCTGGTGCAGCGCTATCCGGACGAGATGACCGTGGTGCTGCAGCACGAGTTCTGGGGCCTGGAGGTGGCGGAGGACAGCTTCGCGGTCACGCTCAGCTTCAGCAACAAGGGCGAGCGGCTGACCGTGCCGTTCTCGGCCGTCGTCGCCTTCGCCGATCCCTCGGTCAACTTCGGCCTGCAGTTCCAGCCGTCGGCGGCATCCGCCGCCGGCGCGGCCGACAAGAGCGCGAAGGGGGAGCCCGATGCCAAGGCGGACGACCAGGGCGAGCGGGCCGCGCCGCAAGGCGACGGAAAAGTCCCCGACGGCGTCCCCTCCGGCGGCAAACCCAAGGACGCCCCGCCCGGCGATCCCAAGGTCGTCACGCTCGACCGCTTCCGGCGCAAGTAGGCGACCGCCCGATCCGCGCCTCCTGCGCGCCTTGACCTTGCTGGCGCCGCTGGGCCCCGTCACCGGGCGCGCCATGTTCGGCGGCTTTGGCCTCTACCTCGACGGCGTCATCTTCGCGATCATCGCCTGGGAGCAGCTCTACTTCCGCACCGACGCGGCGACCAAGGATCGTTTCCGCAAGGCCGGCGGCGAGGTCTTCGTCTACGAAGCACGCGGCCGCACGGTGGAGCTTCCCTACAGCACGGCACCCCCGCCGGCCGACTCCACGGCCAGCGTCATGCCCTGGGCGGAGCTGGGGCTCGCTGCCGCCAAGCGCGTCGCCAGCGCGAAGCGCGGCAAGAAGCGGTAAGGGGCTTGCCCTACGACGAGGACGCCGCCGCCTGCTTGCGCGCATTGGCGCGGTCGGCCGCGACCTGCTCGATCTTGGCGCGGATCTCCGGGTCGGAGCGGATCACGCGCTGGAAGTCGCGCGCTTCCAGCACCAGCATGTGGCAGAAACCGGCGGCGGTGATGTCCGCGTTGCGGGGTTCGTTCGACAGCAGCGCCATCTCGCCGAAGAAATCGCCGGGGCCGAGCACGATGTCGCCCGCCCGCAGCTGCACGCTCACCTCGCCGGAGACCAGGAAATACATGCGCGTGCCGCGGGTGCCGCGGGTGATGATGCGCTCACCGGGTATCGCGAGATCGGGCCGCAGCATCGAGGCGAGCTCGGCTTGACGGGCAGGCGGCAGGTCTTGGAACAGCGGCACCTGCGCGATCAGGTGCGCGAGGTCGAGGCCGAGGTCGAGCGGCGGGCGGCGGTTCACCTTGTCGAAGCGCTCCTTCAGGTCGCGCTGCAGGTCGGCGTAGACCTCGCGGCTGATCAGCGCTTCCTCCAGGTGCTCACCGTAGGCCGTGTCCTCCAGCCGGAGCGCGACGCGCGCCAGGTACTGCCGGCGCAGTGCCTCGGTGTAGCTGGGATAGCGCGTCTCCACCGCGGCCAGCGCGTCC
>DATEDK010000083.1:0-4758 GCA_035281685.1 Kiloniellales bacterium
CCTTCCTCAATCCGGAGATCGAGGCGCGCTGGTTCAGCTGGCCGAACCTGCTCTACCTCTCGCCGGTGCCGATCCTGGTCGGCGTGATCGCGTTCTTCCTGTTGCGCGCCGAGGCGCAGCACCGCGAACGGCAGCCTTTCCTGCTGGCGCTCGCGCTCTTCGTGCTCGCCTACGTCGGGCTCGGCATCAGCCTCTGGCCCTACATCATCCCGCTCGAGATCGACATCTGGGCGGCTGCTGCGCCGGCGGAAAGCCAGGGCTTCCTGCTCATCGGTGTCGCGCCGATGGTCCTCATCATCCTCGCCTACACCGCCTACAGCTACTGGGTCTTCCGCGGCAAGGTCGCGGGCGAGGGCTATCACTAGGCGCCGATTCAGCCCAGCGCCTGTTTCACCCAGGCCTCGATGCGGCCAGCGTCCATGGCACCCGCCTGCTGGGCGACGGGCTTGCCGCCCTTGAACAGCATCAGGGTCGGGATCGAACGGATGCCGTAGCGCTGCGCCAGCGCCGGCTCGGCCTCGGTGTCGACCTTCAGCAGCCGCACCCCTGGCTCCAGACGCGACGCGGCGCGCGCAAAGTGCGGCGCCATCATTTTGCATGGGCCGCACCACTCGGCCCAGAAGTCGACCAGGATCGGAATGTCGTCGCGCTTGAGGTGCCTGTCGAAACTGGCGGTCGTCGCCGCTGCGGGATGGCCCTGGAAGAGCGGCTTCCTGCAGTTGCCGCACTTGGCTTGCGCGGCCGGCCGGTCCGCCGGCAGGCGGTTGGTGGCGGCACAATACGGACAGACGACATGGTGGGTCTCGGGCATCGGCAAGACATGGGGTGCCCCGCTCGCTCCGGCAATTCGGCCCGCGCAGCACATTGCTGACCTGCCCCGCCGCCCGCTGCTGTGCGGCACGCTGCGCCACTAGGATCGCGCCATGCCCAGCCTTCCTCGTCCGCGCGGCCACTTGGCCGTGATGGCCTGCATCACGGTCTTCTCGCTGACCCAGGGTGTCAGCTATCCGCTGCTGGCGCTGGCGCTCAGGGCGCGCGGCCACGACGAGGCGGCCATCGGGCTTTCCGCCGCCATGACGGCGCTGGGCGTGCTGCTGTCCGGCTTTGTGATGGCGCCGCTGGTGCGGCGCCTGGGCGCGCGGTGGACTGTTCTGGGCGCCAGCGGTCTCGGCGCGCTCCTCTACCTCTGCTACCCGCTGCTCGACGACTACGTCGCCTGGACGGTGCTGCGACTGGCGGTTGGCGTCTGCGCCGGCGCGGCCTTCGTCGTGGGCGAACTCTGGCTGAACCAGGTGGTGCGTCCGGAAAGCCGCGGCCGATCGATCAGCGCCTACGGCGCCGTGCTGTCGGCCGGCTTCGCCGCCGGCCCCTTCCTTCTGGCGCTGACCGGCACCGAGGGCTGGCCGCCCTTCCTGCTTGGCGCCGGCGGCTGTCTTTTGACGCTGTTGCTGGTGCTTTGGCTGGCCGGCGACCTGCCGGACCGACCGCCGCCGGCCCCTGCCGGCGCACTGGGAGTCTGGCGCGCGATCTGGCTGCTGCTGACCGTGGTCGGCGTCGTTGCCTTCTTCGACCAGGCCGTGCTGTCTCTGGTACCGGTTTTCGGCGCGGGACGCGGGCTCAGGGAGGAGGACGCGGCGCTGCTGGTCGCCGTCATGGTGGTGGGCAACATCGTGCTGCAGGTGCCGCTGGGGCTGCTGGCCGACCGTCTGGGACCGAGGGTGGTGATGGCGGCGGCCTGCCTGATCGCCGCCGGGATTTCCCTGCTGCTGCCTTCCACCATCGCACAATCGTGGCTTGCCTGGCCGCTGCTCTTCGTCTGGGGCGCGCTGGGCTTCGGCATCTACATCCTTTCGCTTGTCGAGCTGGGGCGGCGCTTCACCGACGACCGCCTGCTGGCAGCCAGCGCCGCCTATGCCGTGGTCTGGGGCGTGGGCGGCCTGGCGGGACCGGCGGTCAGCGGCACGGCCATGGAGCTGGCCGGCGACGAGGCACTTTTCTGGCTGTCGGCCCTGCTGCTGACCGCCCTCGGCCTGCTGCTGCTGGGCGATCTCAGGCGCGCGAGCCGCGAGGCGCCGGCCAACGCCGACGCAGAGGGTCGTTGCCCAACCACTTGAAGCGACACCCAAGCTGAGCGCCACGCCTCAGCTGAAGGGGGCCGCATTGCTTTCTGGTTCCCTAATCCCCATGTTCTAGTGCCCCCTGCCCCTCACAGCGCACGTGGCAACCGGACTCCGGCTTGGCCTTGACGGCCGTCCTTCGCAGCATCGACTAGCTGTCCTTCGCCAGCTTCGCCGCATCGGCAGAAAGGCACTCCATGCCCACCTTCAAATACGACGCGCTGGCCGAGCTCTTCGTGCCAAAGAGCGGCCGCTTCCGGAATGCGCCGCTGACCTACAAGCGTTTCGAGCGCGCCGCCGATGCGGTGCGCTACGCGCTCGAGGAGGTGCCGCCTGAGAAACTGGCGAGTGCCTTCCTGGAGGTCGAGGACGAGCGCTTCGACAGCAAGGGCATACGTGCCCTCTACGAGAGTGAGGACTATCCCTTGCCTCGTCGGGCACGCAAAACCGACGGCCCGACGACTCGGCCCACCGGCGACGGCCTGCGGCGCTGACCATGGCAAGACAGCTACCGCCCCGGGACGAACGTCAGGATCGCACGCAGCCGAAGCACAAGTACGGCCTCGGCACGATCGTTCGGCTGATACCCGGTCCTCTTGAACGCGGAGCGGCGCAGGGCAGCTACAAGATCGTCGCGCTGCTGCCGGGCGACGCCAGCGAGTTCAGCTACCGCATCAAAAGCACCAGCGAGCCGCACGAGCGGGTGGCCAGAGAGAGTCAGCTGACCCGCTGATCGGGAGGCGCGCCGGCAGGCGGCACGGGAAAGACGACGTCATTGACGCCGTCGGCGACCCGGCTCACATCTGCCGCCATGCAGGCCGTCCCGCCTCTTTTCCGCACGCCGCCGAGGGCTCCGGCCGCGCCTTTCCTGCCGATGTCGCGGGCGGAGATGGATGCGCTCGGCTGGGATCGGTGCGACGTGGTGCTGGTGACCGGCGACGCCTACGTCGATCATCCCAGCTTCGGCATGGCCATCATCGGCCGCCTGCTGGAGGCGCAGGGCTTCCAGGTCGGCATCATCGCGCAGCCCGACTGGCACTCGGCCGAGCCCTTCCGGGCGCTGGGCCGGCCGCGCCTCTTCTTCGGCGTGACCGGCGGCAACATGGATTCGATGGTGAACCGCTACACCTCGGACCGGCGGCTGCGTCACAACGACAACTACACGCCGGGCGGCGAAGGCGGGAAGCGGCCGGACCGCTGCTCCCTGGTCTACGCCCAACGCTGCCGCGAGGCCTTCAAGGGCGTGCCGATCGTGCTGGGCGGCATCGAGGCCTCGCTGCGCCGCATCGCGCACTTCGACTACTGGTCGGACAAGGTGCGCCGCTCGATCCTGCCGGACGCCAAGGCCGATCTCTTGCTCTACGGCAATGCCGAGCGTGCCGTCGTGGAGGTGGCCCATCGCTTCGCCCGCGGCGACGCGCCGGCCTCGATGGACGACATCCGCGGGCTCGCGATCATGAAGTCTCGCGTGCCCGACGGCTGGGCCGAGCTCGACGCCAGCGACATCGAGAGCGCCGACGAGGGCGCCCGGCAGGAGAAGGGCCGGGTCGTGATCCGCCTGCCGTCCTGCGAGCAGGTCATGGCCGACGCCGAGACCTACGCCCGCGCCAGCCGCGTGCTGCACCGCGAGAGCAATCCAGGCAACGCGCGCCACCTGGTGCAGCGTCACGGCGACCGCGAGCTCTGGCTGACGCCGCCGCCGATCCCGCTGACCACGGCGGAAATGGACCAGGTCTACGGGCTTCCCTATGCGCGCGCGCCGCATCCGAGCTACGGCGAGGCGAAGATCCCCGCCTGGGACATGATCAAGCACTCGGTGACGATCATGCGCGGCTGCTTCGGCGGCTGCTCCTTCTGCTCGATCACCGAGCACGAAGGCCGCATCATCCAGAGCCGCAGCGAGGCCTCGATTCTGAAGGAGATCGAGACCATCCGCGACAGGCAGAAGGACTTCAAAGGCTACATCTCGGACATCGGCGGGCCAACGGCCAACATGTACCGCATGGCCTGCAAGGACCCGAAGATCGAGGCGGCCTGCCGGCGGCCGTCGTGCGTCTATCCCGGCATCTGCCCGAACCTCGACACCAGCCACGAGGCGCTGATCCAGCTCTACCGCAAGGCCCGCGCGCTGCCCGGCATCAAGCAGGTGAAGGTGGCGTCCGGCGTGCGCTACGACCTTGCGATCGAGAGTCCCGAGTACGTCAAGGAGCTGGTGACGCATCACGTCGGCGGCCTTTTGAAGATCGCGCCCGAGCACACCGAGGAGGGCCCGCTCTCCAAGATGATGAAGCCGGGCATGGGCGCCTACGACCGCTTCAAGGAGCTCTTCGACGCGGCGGCCAGGAAGGCCGGCAAGAAGTACTACCTGATCCCCTACTTCATCGCCGCGCATCCCGGCACCAGCGACGAGGACATGCTGAACCTGGCGCTCTGGCTGAAGGCGAACGGTTTCCGCGCCGACCAGGTGCAGACCTTCCTGCCCTCGCCCATGGTGACGGCGACCGCGATGTACCACTCCGGGGTCAACCCCCTGCGCGCCGTGCGCCGCGGCAAGTCGGAGCCGGTGGCCGCCGTGAAGGGCCTGACGCAGCGAAGGCTGCATAAGGCCTTCCTGCGCTATCACGACCCGGAGAACTGGCCG
>DATEDK010000084.1:0-4520 GCA_035281685.1 Kiloniellales bacterium
CAGGAGCCGCAGGTTTTGCCGGCGCGCCTGCCGAATCTGCTGGTGAACGGCGCCGGTGGCATCGCCGTCGGTATGGCCACCAACATCCCGCCGCACAACCTGGGCGAAGTGATCGACGCCTGCTGCGCGCTGGTCGATGACCCGTCGCTGACGCAGGACGACCTGATGCGGCACATCAACGGCCCCGACTTCCCGACCGGCGGGGTCATCGTCGGCCGGCGCGGCATCGTCGAGGCCTATCGCACCGGGCGCGGCAGCATCACCCTGCGCGGCCGCGCGACGGTCGAGGAGACCGGGCGCGGCGACCGCAGCGCCATCATCATCACCGAGATCCCCTACCAGACCTCGAAAGCGCGCCTCATCGAGCGCATCGCCGAAGTGGTGCGCGACAAGGAGAACGGCATCGAGGGCATCGCCGACCTGCGCGACGAGAGCGACCGCCAGGGCCTGCGGATCGTCATCGAGCTGAAGCGCGACGTGCAGGGCGACGTGGTGCTGAACCAGCTCTATCAGCACACGCCGCTGCAGAGTTCCTTCGGCTTCAACATGCTGGCGATCGACGGGCGCCGGCCGCGGCTGCTCTCGCTCAAGGACCTGCTGACGTCCTTCGTGCGCTTCCGCGAGGAGGTGATCACCCGGCGCACGGTCTTCCGCCTGGGCAAGGCGCGCGGCCGCGCCCACACCCTGGTCGGCCTCGCCATGGCGGTGGCCAATATCGACGACGTGGTGGCGCTGATCCGGGCCGCCCCCAATCCCGACGTCGCGCGCGACGGGCTGATGAGCCGCGACTGGCCGGCCGGCGACGTGGCGCCGCTGATCGCCCTGATCGACGAGCCGGGCCACCGCGTCGCCGAGGACGGCACCTACCGCCTTTCGGAGACCCAGGCCAAGGCGATCCTGGCCCTGCAGCTGCAGCGCCTGACCGGGCTGGAGCGCGACAAGATCGCCGAGGAGCTGGAGGGGCTCGCGGCCGAGATCCGCGAGCACCTCGCGGTCCTGGCCTCGCGCGAGAAGCTGCTGGCGCTCCTGAAGGCCGAGCTGGTCGAGGTGAAGCAGCGCTATGGCGATGCGCGGCGCACGGGGCTCGAGGAAGCCGATGCCGAAACCGACATCGAGGACCTGATCCAGCGTGAAGAGATGGTGGTGACGCTGTCGCACACCGGCTGGATCAAGCGCGTGCCGCTCTCCGCCTATCGGGCGCAGCGCCGCGGCGGCAAAGGCCGCGCGGGGATGGCGACCAAGGAGACCGATTTCGTCTCGCAGCTCTTCACCTGCTGGACGCACACGCCGGTGCTGTTCTTCTCCTCGACCGGCATGGTCTACCGGCTGAAGGTCTGGCGCCTGCCGCTGGGCAGCCCGCAGTCGCGCGGCAAGCCGCTGGTGAACCTGCTGCCGCTGTCGCCGGGCGAGACCATCACGGCCTCGCTGCCCTTGCCTGAGGACGAGGCCGAGTGGACGGGCCGCCAGCTGCTCTTCGTCACCTCGGCCGGCACGATCAGGCGCAACGCGCTGACCGACTTCAGCAACATCCGCCAGAGCGGCCTGATCGCCATGAAGCTGGAGCCCGACCAGCGCCTGGTCGCCGTGCGCGACGTCGTCTGGTCGGACGAGGACGAGCAGGACCAGAGGCGGCCCCGTCCGCGCGTGCTGCTGGTCACCGGTGCCGGCAAGGCGATCAAGTTCCCGCTCGACGACGTGCGGCTGTTCAAGGGACGTGACTCCTCGGGTGTGCGCGGCATTCGCCTGGCCGAGGGCGACAGCGTCATCGACATGTCCGTACTGGCGCCGGATGCGGACGAGGAGACGCGGATCCTCTCGGTTGCCGACGACGGCGTCGGCCGCCTCACCTCCGGCGGCGAGTTCCGCGAGACCGCGCGTGGCGGCCATGGCATCGCCAACCTCGATCTGCGCCGCAGCGGCGGCCGCGAGGCGCGTGTCGTCGCCACCTTCCCGGTGGCGCTGGCGGACGAGCTCATGCTGGTGACCGACGGCGGCACGATGATCCGCTGCCCGGTCGAGGGCATCCGCATTGCCGGGCGCGCCACGCGCGGCGTCCGAATCCTGGATGTTGCCGAGGGCGAACGCGTGGTATCGGTCACCCGTTTGGCCGAGGAAGGCGAGGCGTCCGCAGGCGGCGGTGGGGACGGAGCCGAGGGGCCGCGTAGCGGAGGGGAGGGGAATGGCTAAGCCCTTGGTCGGAGTCTATCCGGGTACCTTCGATCCAATCACCAATGGCCACATGGACATCATCCAGCGCGCCACGCGCGTGCTGGACCGCCTGATCATCGCGGTGGCGCGCAACGACGAAAAGGGACCGCTGTTCGCCACCGACGAGCGCCTGGACATGGTGCGCCAGGAAATCGCCCGCATGGAGACCAACGGCACGCAGGTCGAGGCGCGCGCCTTCTCCAATCTGCTGACCGCCTTCGCGAGGGAAGTGCACGCCACGGTGATCATCCGCGGCCTGCGCGCGGTCTCCGACTTCGAGTACGAATTCCAGATGGCCGGCATGAACGCGCGGCTCGATCCGGCGATCGAGACGCTGTTCCTCATGGCCTCCGAGCGGCAGCACTTCATCTCCTCGCGCTTCGTGAAGGAGATCGGCCGGTTGGGCGGCGACATCTCCTCCTTCGTCAGCCCGCGCATCCGCGAGCGCCTGATGGAGCGCTTCGCGCAGACTGCCCGGGTCTGAGCGGCAGCCATGGCAGACCGACGGGTCCTGTTCTTCGGTCTGGACGGCTACGATCCCGAAATCGGCACCGCGCTGATCGCCGAGGGCCGCCTGCCGACCTTGGCGCGCCTTCTGAAGCACGGCTTGCGCTACGACCTGGACCACGGACCGGCCCGGCGCACCGGACTCGCCTGGGAGCACATCGCGACCGGGCTGACGCCGGAGGACGCCGGCCGTTACGCCGCAATTCGGCTGAATCCCCGCACCTACGAGGCGCGGCAGATGCCCAGCACCGCGCCACCGTTCGCCGCATCGCTCGCCATCCCCGTGCTGGTCTACAACACGCCCTACTTCAACCTTTCCAACTCGCCGAACGCACAGGGCATCGTCGCCTGGGGCACGCACGACCCGGGCATCCCGACCTTCTCGCGCCCCGACTCGCTGCTGGCCGAGGCGATGGAACGCTTCGGCGACTACCCTTCGCACCGCTGGACCTATGCCATGGTCTGGCCTTCACCGGAGCGCACGAAGCAGATGGCGGCGGCGCTCGTGGCCGGCATCGAGCACAACTCCAAGGTCGCGCGCTGGCTCTTCGCCGAGCGCGTCACCGACTGGCGTCTGGGCTACATCGTCAGCAGCGAGCTGCACTCCGGCGACGAATCCTTGATGCACGGCTGGCTGCCGAACCATCCCCTCGCTAAGCATCCCTCGGCGGCGGCGGCGCGCGAGGGCCTGATCTCCCTCTACGAAGCGCTCGACCAATTCGTTGCGACGATGGAGGCGGCGCTGCCGGGCGTCACGCTGGCGCTGATGGTGCCGCACGGCATGGGTGTCAACATCGCCGACGTGCCGGGCATGCTGCTGATGGGCGAGCTGATGCACCGCGAATTCGCCGGCCGACCATGCTTCCAGTCACGCTCGGCCTGGCGGCAAGGCGAGGTGCCGGTCTTCGCCGACGGCGTGCGCGACTGGAACCAGGAGGTTCGGTTGCGCTTCAAGGCGCCCCGCTCGACTCGGCGCTGGTGGCGGCTGCAGAAACGGAAGCTTGCCCGCTCTTCCCTGGGGCGGCGGCTCCACCTGGGCAAGACGGAGCCCGAGCGAGACGGCTGGACGGTCGACTGGATGCCCTGCAACTGGTACCGCGACAGCTGGCCGAAGATGGATGCCTTCGCGATCCCGGCCTACTACGACGCGCAGGTGCGCGTGAATCTGGCCGGCCGCGAGGCGAAGGGCAGAGTTGCGCTCGCCGACTACGGCAAGGTCCTCGAGCGCATCGAGCGCACGCTCGCCGAGTGCAGCGACTGGCGCACCGGCAAGCCGCTTCGCTTCGACGCCCACCGCCGCACGATCGGCGATCCGCGCACGCTGCATCCGACGGACAGCGACGTGATCTTCGAGCTGCACGACTGCACCCTGGGCTGGCGCCATCCGCGCCATGGCCTGATCGGACCGGTACCGATGCGACGCACCGGCGGCCACACCGGCGGCTACGGGCTGCTGCTGATCGTGGGGCCCGGCATCGAGCCGCGGCATGGCGGCGTCGCCAGCACCTTCGACGTGACGCCGACGGTGATCGCACTGCTGGGTCAGCCGGTGCCGGATGGACTGAGCGGCCGTGCCCTGCCGCTGGCTGCCTGAACGCTGATAGAGCTGACTGGAGAGCAGACATGGCACAGCGGCGAGTCCTTTTCTTCGGTCTCGACGGCTACGATCCCGCGGTCGGTAACGCGCTGATCGCCGAAGGGCGCCTGCCGGCAATGGCGCCAATGCGGCGCACCGGCGGCCACACCGGCGGGCCAGGTATGCTGCTGGTGGTCGGGCCCGGCATCGAGCCCGGCGATCGCGGACT
>DATEDK010000085.1:0-2396 GCA_035281685.1 Kiloniellales bacterium
AGGGGCAGCCCCGGCTTGGCGACCTCTGCCGCGCGCTGCTCGCCGCGGTGCCGGCGCTGCCGCGCCTGCGGCTCTCCTCGCTCGATCCCGCGGCCATCGATGACGGGCTCTTCGGCCTGCTGGCGACGGAGCCGCGGCTGATGCCGCACCTGCATCTCTCTGTGCAGTCCGGAGCCGATCTCATCCTGAAGCGCATGAAGCGCCGGCATCTGCGCCGCGACGTGATCGCGGTGGCGGAACGCGCCCGTGCGCTCCGCCCCGACGTCGTGCTGGGCGCCGACCTCATCGCCGGCTTCCCGACCGAGACCGAGGCGCAGCATCGCGACACGCTGGCGCTGATCGAGGAAGCCGGCCTCACCTGGCTGCACGTCTTCCCCTACTCGGCGCGGCCCGGCACGCCGGCGGCCCGCATGCCACAGCTGCCGATCCCGCTGCGCAAGGAACGAGCCGCGGCGCTGCGTGCGGCGGGCGCCCGGCAGGTCGAGCGCTTCCTCGCCGGCCAGGTCGGCCGCCGCGTCGCCGTGCTGCTCGAGCGCGACGGCTTCGGCCACAGCGAGGGCTTCGCGCCGGTCGCCATCGCCGGTGCCGCCGGCGAGATTCGCTCGGGTCGCGTCACCGCCTGCAACGACGGCAGGCTGGAGGCGGCATGAGCTGGTTCGGACGGCTGAAAGCCGGGCTCGCCAAGACCTCGAGCCGGCTGACCGAGGGCATTACCGCGATCTTCAAGAAGCGCCGCCTCGATCAGACGGCGCTCGACGAGCTGGAGGAGCTGCTGATCGCGGCCGACCTCGGCGTCGGGCCGGCGGCGAAGCTGACCCAGCGCCTGGCGCGCGACAAGTTCGACAAGGACGTGACCGACGACGAGGTGCGGGAATCGCTGGCGGCGCACGCGGCCGAAATCCTGGGGCCGGTGGCGAAGCCGCTGACCATCGAGCGCGCGCGCAAGCCGCACGTCGTGCTGGTGGTCGGCGTCAACGGCTCGGGCAAGACCACGACGATCGGCAAGCTGGCGCAGCTCTACAAGCAGCAGGGGCTGAAGGTGCGGCTGGCCGCCGGCGACACCTTCCGCGCCGCGGCGATCGAGCAGCTGAAGATCTGGGGCGAGCGCGCGGGCGTGCCGGTCGTCGCGCGCGCCCAGGGCGCCGATGCCTCGGGCCTCGCCTACGATGCGCTGGAGGAGGCGCGGCGCGCGGGCGACGACCTCCTGCTGATCGACACGGCCGGACGCCTGCACAACAGGACCGAGCTGATGGCCGAGCTTGCGAAGATCGTGCGTGTCCTGAAGAAGGTCGATCCCACCGCGCCGCACGACATCGTGCTGGTGCTGGACGCCACCACCGGCCAGAACGCGCTCGCCCAGGTCGCGACGTTCAAGGAGCTGGTCCAGGTGACTGGCCTCGTGCTGACCAAGCTCGACGGCTCGGCCAAGGGCGGCATCCTGGTGGCGCTCGCCGAGAAGTTCGGCCTGCCGGTGCACGCGGTCGGCGTCGGCGAGACCGCCGACGATCTCCGCGCCTTCGATCCGAAGGACTTCGCGAAAGGGCTGATGGGGTTGTCGTAGCCCCTCTCCCCTTGCGGGAGAGGGCTTGGGGTGAGGGGGGTCGGTCGGTGCGGTTTTCGACGTCCGGACCGACCTACGCCCCTCACCCCGGCCCTCTCCCGCAAGGGGAGAGGGGGGACTTCGAGATCGCGCCTGAATGCAGTAGAGTCGAATAGCCCGCCTTGAGACAGGCCACCGCTGGCGACGGCGTGATCACGCGGACCGCATCGCCACTACGCCTGCGTCTATCGCTGTAGCCGGCATGGCTCCACTTCAGCAGCTCATTGCCCAGCACTAGCCAGGCATCGCCGCCGCTCTCGATCATCGTACCGTCTGGCAGCATCTCCAGCCGCGCGCTGTGATGCCTCTGCGCCTTCCCTTCGATGCGCGCCGCGTGCAGTGCGCGGTCCATGGCTATGGCTGAGGGCCTCCGCTCCAGCCCGAACGCACGCTGCCACGCTTCGCGCCAGCGCTCGTAATCCGCCCGGCGACAGAGCGCGCAAGGGCGGTGGCCGGCAGCGAGGGCCGTGGCCTCGTCGAGGAAGAAGAGCTCGGTCCAGGTGCCCGGCTGCAAGAGATTGCGGCGCCAGCCCTTGTATTCGAGCGCGCAGGCGATCCAGTGCGGATGGCGCCAGCGCGCCGCCCCAAACCTGCCCGCTTCGTCGTGCAGGATGCCGCGGTTGCCAATTAGCAAGCCGCGATGCGGCGTGGCCTCGAAGCGGCCGAAGGGGGTCACGCGGTTGGGCAGGGGGCGATTGGCATAAAGCATGCGACACGCTATGCGATAGCTCCTCTGGGGGGCCATCCGACTTTTGTCCGGAGAAAGGACACAGGAAGAGCATGGCCAAGGAACTGA
>DATEDK010000086.1:0-3903 GCA_035281685.1 Kiloniellales bacterium
CTCGCGGCGCACCTGAGCGCGCAGCTGCCGCTCCTGGTGCGCGGCGCCTACTACGACCAGTGGAAGCCGCGCGCACCGGAGAAGCTGCGCAATGTCGAGGAGTTCCTCGAGGAGGTCCAGGAGGAGCTGAACGACATCCGGCCGGTCAACCTGCGCGACGCCGCCCAGTCGGTCTTCCACGTGCTGTCGCGCCATATCGGCCGCGGCCAGAGCGAGAAGGTCCGCGACGCCCTGCCGAAGCACCTGCGCGTGCTCTGGCCCGAGGACTACCTCGACGAGGCGCCGGATACGCGGCGGCCGCCGCCGAGCCAGCCCAAGGCGAGGCGGAACACCACGCGTGCCCGCACGACTCGCTGAACCTGCTACCCGGGCAAGGGCACCGCGAAGCTCAGCTCGTGGCCGTCCGGATCGGTGACGTGGAAGTAGCGCTCGCCCCAGGGCGCGTCCTGTGGCCGTCCGTCGACCGCGATGCCTGCTGCGGTTGCCTGGCGCCAAAAGCCATCGACGTCGTCGACGTAGAAGATCGTGCGGCCCCACCAGGACAGGCGCTGGGCGCTATCGACCAGGATGAGGTTGAGGTGCTGCCGGCCGACGGCGAAGGAGGTGAAGGCGGCGTCGCCGCCGCCATAGGCCCGGACGAACCCGAGCTTTTCGTAGAACGCCACCGCGCGGGCCATGTCGTGCGTGGCGAGCGTGACCGCAGAGATGCTCTCGATCGTCGGCATGCCGCAGGGCCAATGGCGGCGCCGGGCTGCCGGTTCCCGGCTACCTGCCCTGGCCCGTGGGAGTCATGACAAAACCGGCGCTCTCCGCGAAGATGGCGTCTGACAGGCACGAGACGAACCGGCCGACCGGATTCCCTTCCCGCACCATGGACCTCCACACGCTGCAGGATCTCTTCCCGCGCCTTGCCGCCTTTGGCGACGCGGCGGCGCTCCTCGCCTTCGAAGGGGAAGCACAGCGCAGCCTCAGCTTCCGCGAGCTGGCGCAGCAGAGCGAGGCGATCGCCGCCGGCCTCCTGGCACAGGGCGTGAAGCCGGGCGAACCGCTGGCGCTCTTCGCGCCCAACTCCGTCGAATGGGTGCTGGCGCGGCTCGCCATGATCCGGATCGGCGCCCTCTGCGTGCCGATCGACTTCGACGCCGATGCGGCACGCCTGAAGCGGCTGCTCGACCACGGCGGGGCGCGCCGGCTCTTCGTCGCCCCGCACCTGCTGGACCTTGCCGAGCGCGCCGTGGGGGAGTTGGAGCGGGCCGTCGAGATCGTCCGCCTGGACGAAATCGCCGCGCTCGCCGCCGCGCCGGGCGGCACTTGGCCCGCGGCCAAGCCGGAGGACATCGTTTCGCGCTTCTACACCTCCGGCACCACCGGCCAGCCGAAGGCCGTGCCGCTGACGCACAGGAACATCGTCACCAATCTCTCGATCCTCTCGGCCCTGAAGCTGCTGCGCCAGGGCGACCGCGTGCTGCTGCCGCTGCCGCTGCACCACTCCTATCCCTTCATCATCGGGCTGCTGCTGCCCCTGGTGAACGGCGCCACCGTCGTGCTGCCGGCGAGCGTCACCGGCCCTGCGCTGATGCAGGCGCTCAAGGAAGGCGAAGTCGCCGTGCTGGTCGGCGTGCCGCGGCTCTACGCCGCCATGAGTGCGGGGATCGAGAGCCGGCTGAAGCAGGCCGGGCTGGGCGCGCGCCTGCTGCTGCGCCTTTCCGGCTTCCTGCGCCGTCGCCTCGGACTGCGCTGGGGCAAGCGCCTCCTGGCGCCGCTGCACCGGCGCGTCGGCGAGAACCTGCGCCTGCTGGTATCCGGCGGCGCCAAGCTGGACGAGGCGGTCGCCTGGCGGCTGGAGAGCCTGGGCTATCAGGTGTTGCAGGGCTACGGCCTGGTCGAAACGACATCGGTCGCGATCTTCAACCCGCCGGGCAAGGCGAAGCTCGGCAGTGCCGGCAAGGCGCCACCCGGCATCGAGGTGCGCATCCAGCCGGTGCCCGACATGGCCGAGGGCGAGATCCAGATCAAAGGCCCCGTCGTCTTCCATGGCTATGCCGACAACCCGGAGGCCAACGCCGAAGCCTTCACCGATGACGGCTGGTTCCGCACCGGCGACCTCGGCCGCATGGACGAGGATGGCTACGTCACCGTCACCGGCCGCCTCAAGGAGGTGATCGTGCTGGCTGGCGGCAAGAAGATCGAGCCCGCCGCGCTCGAGGCCGCCTATGCCGACTGTCCGCTGATCAAGGAGCTGGCCGTGCTGGAGCGCGACGGCCGTCTGCTGGCGCTGGTGGTGCCCGACCTCGAGGCGGCGCAGAAGGCCGGCACTGCCGACATCGAGACCTCGATCCGCGTCGCGCTCGGCGAGCGCGGCCGCGATCTGCCGGCCTACATGCGCGTAGCCGACGTGGCGTTGACGCGCCGCGAGCTGCCGCGCAACCACCTCGGCAAGTACAAGCGCCATCAGCTGGACGCGATCTTCGACCAGGCCGAGCGCGGCGAGGTCGGCGGTGCCGAGACGCTCTCGCCGGAGGACGAGAAGCGGCTGGCGACCGAGCGCGGCCAGCGGCTGATGGCCTTCCTCGAGGAGCGCTTCCCGGACCAGAGCCTGACGCCCGGCACCTCGCTGCAGATGGAGCTCGGCATCGACTCGCTGGCCTGGATCGACTTCGGCCTCGAGCTCGAGGCGGCGCTCGGCGTCAGCCTCACCGAGGCGGAGATCGCGCGCGTGGTGACGCTGCGCGACCTGCTGGATGCGGTCGAGCAGGCGAAGGAGGCAGGGTCGGCTGCGGCGCCCTCAGCCGAGAGCGCGAGCGAGGAGGCGCGCCGCTGGCTGGAGCCCGGCGGTGTGCTGGCCGGCATCGGCGGCTGGCTGCTCTACGTCCTCAGCTGGCTCTGGACGCATACCTACCTGCGGCTATCGGCAAAGGGCGCGGGCAACGTGCCGCGCCGCGGGCCGCTGATCGTCGTCTGCAACCACCAGAGCGACATCGATCCGGTCGTCGTCGGCACCGCCTTGCCCTACCGCACGCTGCTGAACACTTGGTGGGGCGCGGAGAAGAGCCGGGTCTTCGCCTCGAAGCTGGGCCGCGCGGTGGCGCGCGCCGCGCACATCTTTCCGGTCGACGACCGCGCGCCCGCCGCCAGCCTGGCGCTGGCGCAGGAGGTGCTGCAGCGCGGCCGCATCCTGGTCTGGTTTCCGGAGTCCTGGCGCTCGCCGACCGAGGAGATCCTGCCCTTCCGCCCCGGCGTCGGCCTCCTGATCGAGAAGAGCGGCGCGCCGGTGCTGCCCGCCGTGGTCGCGGGCGCCATCGACGTCATGCCGCGCAATGCCCACTTCCCGCGCCCCAGGAAGGTGCGGCTGCGCTTCGGCACGGCGATCGCCAACGCCGAGCTGATGCAGGGGCTCGACGACAAGGAGGATCGCGAAAGGCACACGGCCATCGCCCAGCGCCTGCGCGAGCACGTGGTGGAATTGCAAGAAATGGAAGATGGGAAAGGAAAAACCTAACCCCCCGCTTGTCCCCTCCACCATGCGCAGCATGGGGGAGGGTTGGGGAGGGGGTGTCGACAGTTGGAGCTGCTTCGTCGAGACCCCCTCCCCAACCCTCCCCCACGCTGCGCGTGGTGGAGGGAGTCTCAGTCCTCCCCCACTCCCATCAGCTCTTCCAGATCGTCGTAGCGCTTCATCCGCGGCGGCTCGAACGGCTGCTTGCCGCTGGGTGCACGCGCAATCACCGCACCCTCGCTCCTCACCACCACACCTTCGGCCAGCAGCTCGGCGAGGAAGGCCTCCACGGCTGGGCGCACGACGTGCGCGGGCGCATCGAAGGCAGCTTCGGCCTCGCGCAGCAGCGCTTCCCGGCTCGTGCCGGCGAGCAGGCTCGGCCAGAGCGCGGCAGCGCCGCCGTCCAG
>DATEDK010000087.1:0-6534 GCA_035281685.1 Kiloniellales bacterium
GCTGTTCTAGCGGGCCGGCGAGGGTTGCCCGCGCTCCCCGCCTCCGCGGGCCCCGGCCGCAGCGACGTCCGGAGCGACATCCGCAAGGACCACTGGCTCTTCCGCCTGGCGCCGGCCGGTGCCAGGCCCTACCTCGAGCTGGCGCGCCTGGATCGCCCGATCGGCACCTGGCTGCTGCTGCTGCCCGGCTGGTGGGCGCTCTCCCTTGCGCCGCAGGTCGCAGCCCTGGAGGGCAGCCCCTGGCCGGACTGGCGGCTCTTGCTGCTCTTCGCCGTCGGCGCCTTCGTCATGCGGGGTGCCGGCTGCACCTTCAACGACATCGTCGACCGCGACTTCGATGGCCGCGTCGCGCGCACGGCCTTGCGGCCGCTGCCCAGCGGGCGCGTCTCGCTGAACCAGGCGCTGGCCTTCCTCGCCGCGCAGCTGCTCGTCGGCCTCGGCATCCTCCTGCTGCTGCCGCCGCTCGCGATCTGGCTGGGAACGGCTTCGCTGGCGCTGGTCTTCACCTACCCTTTCATGAAGCGGATCACCTATTGGCCGCAGGCCTTCCTCGGTCTCACCTTCAACTGGGGTGCCCTGCTCGGCTGGGCGGCTGCAGCCGAGGATCTGCACTGGCGTGCCGTCGCGCTCTACCTCGGCGGTCTCTGCTGGACGCTGGTCTACGACACGATCTATGCGCATCAGGACCGCGAAGACGATGCGCTGATCGGCGTGAAGTCGACGGCGCTGCGGTTCGGCCGCGCGACGCGGCCGATCATCACCGGCTTCGCCTCGCTGACGCTCGTCGGCTGGGCGGCCGCAGGCTGGGGGCTCGCCTGGCCCTTCTGGATCGGACTCGGTGCCGCGGCGCTCACCATCGCCTGGCAGATCGCCACGCTCGACATCGACGATCCCGTCGGCTGCCTGGTCCGCTTCAGGGCGAACAAGTGGACCGGCCTCCTGCTCTTCGCCGGCCTGCTGGGCGCCGCCGCGCTCGCATGAACGCTGCCCCATGAATGCCGGGGCCGATCCCGCCGCCTTCATCCGCGCCAACACGCGGCTGGAGGCCCCGGCCCTGGTCCCGGAAATCCGGCTGCACCTGGCGAGCGAGCTGGTGCCGCTCTGGCAGGCGAGCGAGGCCGAGCTCGAGCGCCAGGGCGTGCCGCCGCCCTACTGGGCCTTCGCCTGGGCCGGCGGCCAGGCGCTGGCGCGCTATCTCCTCGACCATCCCGCGCAGGTGCGCGGCAAGGCGGTGCTCGACTTCGGCGCCGGCTCCGGCTTGCAGGGCTTGGCGGCCGCCAAGGCCGGCGCCGAGCGCGTGCTGGCGCTCGACATCGACCCCTTCGCCTGCGCCGCGATCCGGCTGAACGCCGCCGCCAACGCGCTCTCGGTCGAGACGAGCGGCGCGGACCTGCTCGGCGATCCCTGCGCCGACTTCGCCGTGATCCTGGCCGGCGACGTCTGCTACGAGCGGCCGATGGCCGGCCGCGTCGAGCTGTGGCTGAAGGCGCTGGCTGCCGCCGGCAAGACCGTGCTCATGGGCGATCCCGGCCGCACCTATCTGCCGCGCGACGGCCTCGAACGCGTCACCGGCTACGCGGTCCAGACCACGCGCGAGATCGAGGACAGCGATCTGCGCAACGCCGTGGTCTGGCGCGTTCTCTGACCCATGCTGGACGTGCCGCTGCAGCTTTCCGCGCCCGGTCTGACGTTGCGGCGGTTGCGCCAAGCCGATGCGCCCGTGGTGCTGGCCGCCACGCAGGATCCCGAGGGCGCGCGCTACCTGCCCTGGAAGCCGGTGGCCGACCTCGCCGCCGCCGAGGCCTTCATCGGCCGCATCGAGAAGGCAAGTGCCGAGGGCCGCGGCCATGGCTTCGCTCTGGTCCCCAGTGGCGAGCGCGCGGCCGGCGGCTGGATCGGCTTCGACCATCGCGGCAGCACGCTGGTGGTAGGCTATGTGCTCGCGCGCAGCCACTGGGGCCGCGGCCTTGCCAGCCAGGCGCTCGGCGTCGTCGCCGATTGGGCCTTGGCGCAGCCGGAGATCTGGCGCGTCGAGGCCCGCTGTCATCCGGAGAATGCCGGCTCGATCCGCGTGCTGGCGAAGGCCGGCTTTCAGCTCGAAGGCCGGCTGCGCCGCGCCGAGCGCTTTCCCAACCTCGGCCGCGAGCCGCAGGACTGCCTGCTCTTCGCGCGCGTGCGCTAACCCGCCGCCTCGCCGTCGAGCCGTTCCAGCAGCTCGAAGCCCGCAAGCGCAGCCGGAGCGCTGGTGCTGCGCAGCCGGGTCTCGAAGCTCCGCCGCTGCTCCGGCTGGGCGATGCGCAGCAGGATGAGCTCCTCCCAGGCCTCGCCCGGATGGAAGAGCTTGGCGAGGAAATCCTGCATCTCGTCCTGCCGGCGCGCCGGCCAGGGTCGGTTCTCCGCCTCGACCGCGGCGAGGGCCGTCGGCCGGCCATCCAGAAGGAAAGGCCCGTGGTTGCCGACGTAGGCATAGAGCGAGCGCGGCGCCGGGCCGACCTCGGGGCTGAACGAGCCCGGCGGCAGCCGGCCGTAGCTGTAGTTCATCCGTTCGGTTTGGTGCATGTAGGCAAGCTGTTCGTGGGCGAGCCAGGTGACGGCGATGCGCGAACGCACGCCCGGCGCGTGATAGAGCGTCGAGGTGACCGCGCCGTAGCGCGCGACGTGCGCCGCATAGACCACGTCGTAGCCGGCAAGCCAGCCGTAGACCACCGGCACGCTGGTGTCGCCATGGTAGGCGCGGTCCATGAACTTGCGCGCGAGCTGCGCGGGCGAGCGGTTCGAGCCGTGCGCCACGACCGCGGTGCGCCCCGCGAAGTCGACCTTGGTCCAGCCGTCGGCGTCGGGCGTCGAGACCTCGCCATCGCGGAAGAGGTACGACTGCGCCGGAGCGGCATAGGGATAGTCGCGGCCCAGCGCGAGCAACGCAGCCGGATCCTCAGGCAGGCTCCAGGGCAAGGCCCGATCCTGAAAAGCTCAGTCCGAGCAGGGCGGATGCTCGGGGTCGAAGGTCTCGATGCGGTAGCGTACGTTGCAATTGTCGACCGTGTTCCAGGCCCGCCGCTGCCACTCGGCCTTGGCGTCCTGGTAGTCCTCGAAGGGGCCGATCCACTGCTCCTTCTTGCCCGCCGCCATCTGCGCGAAGTGCGTGTCCTTGTACTCGCCGCCAACTACCCAGTAACTCGTCATGCCCACTCTCTCAGGTCCTCGATCTGTCCTGCGGGTCCCCGGCCGCACGGCCGGTTAAGTATGTGCTACGAAGCCGGACCGCCAGGGCACTATAGCCGAAGAATTGCCAGGCCGGCATGAGCTATCCGCAGGGCGGCTCTAGGGTGAACGTCGGGCGAACTGCGGCAGTTTCAAGCTGTCGTCTCGCTTTTGCCCGATTTCCGCCTTGCCCGCCGCCGGGGGGTCCCTGATATCAAGTTGGTATCCCGCGAGATCGCTCGCCGCGCGCAAGGAAGGACTAGGGGCCATGGACGGTTTCAGCATTTTCGTGCTGGTGCTGCTGCTCTTTGCCGTTGTCCTGGTGTTCCGCAGCGTGCGCGTGGTGCCGCAGGGCTACGAGTACACGGTCGAGCGTTTCGGTCGTTACACCAGGACCCTGGCGCCGGGCTTGCACATCATCGTGCCGATCATCGATCGGGTCGGAGCCCGCATGAACATGATGGAGACCGTGCTGGACGTGCCCTCGCAGGAGGTGATCACCCGCGACAACGCGCGCGTCCAGGCCGACGGCGTGGTCTTCTTCCAGGTGCTGGATGCGGCCAAGGCGGCCTACGAGGTGAACCAGCTGCAGCTGGCGATTCTCAATCTCACCATCACCAACATCCGCACCGTCATGGGCTCGCTCGACCTCGACGAGCTGCTCTCGCAGCGCGACCAGATCAACGCGCGCCTGCTGCGCGTGGTCGACGAGGCGACCGAGCCCTGGGGCGTGAAGGTCACCCGCATCGAGATCAAGGACATCTCGCCGCCGGAGGACCTGGTCGCCGCCATGGCGCGGCAGATGAAGGCCGAGCGCGAGAAGCGCGCCCAGGTGCTGGAGGCCGAGGGTCTCCGCCAGTCGGCGATCCTGCGTGCCGAGGGCGAGAAGCAGTCGCAGATCCTGCAGGCCGAGGGCCGCCGCGAGGCCGCCTTCCGTGACGCCGAGGCGCGCGAGCGTGCAGCCGAAGCCGAGGCCAAGGCCACCGAGGTCGTCTCGGCCGCGATCGCCGGCGGCAACACCCAGGCGATCAACTATTTCGTCGCGCAGCGCTACGTCGAGGCGCTGCAGCGCTTCGCCGGCTCGCCCAACCAGAAGGTGCTCTTCCTGCCGCTCGATGCCACTTCGCTCGCCGGCACCATCGGCGGCATCGCCGAGATCGTGCGCGAAACCTTCGGTCCCGAGGGCCGCAACGCACCTGCCGGCCGCTCGCGCCTGCCGCCGAGCGGTGCCCCGGGCAGCAGCGAGGGGAGTCCCGCCTGATGGAGTGGGTCGACCAGATCGAGTTCTGGTGGTGGTGGGCGCTGGGCGCCGCGCTGCTGGCGATCGAAGTCCTGGCGCCGGGCTTCTTCTTCCTCTGGTTCGCCGCCTCGGCGCTGGTGGTCGGCATCGTGCTGCTGTTCGTCCCCGACCTCGGCTGGGGGCTGCAGCTCATCCTCTTCGCGGTGCTGGGCGTGGTGGCGCTCGCGATCGGCCGGCCGGTCTTCCGCCGGCCGCCGCCGGAATCGGACCACCCGACGCTGAACCGTCGCGGCGAGCAGTACATCGGGCGGCATCTGACGCTCCTGGAGCCGATCCGCGACGGCGTCGGCTGGGCCAAGGTCGACGACTCCCGCTGGCGCGTCGCCGGCCCCGACCTGCCTGCGGGCAGCCAGGTCCGCGTTGTCGGCTGCGTCGGCGCCACCTTGCAGGTGGAGCCGGCCGCCTGACGCGCCAGCGCCGTCGCTGACCTGTCACTCCACCCGGCCGGGCAGCGAGAGATCGCCCGAGGCGACGTCGAAAACGTCGACCACGCAGAGCAGCGGGTCATGCACCGAAGCGTTCACGCGGAGCGCCGCGGTCACGCCGTCATAGGCCGTGCCGGCGATCGGCGGTTCCTCGAAGGGCACGCGCACCCTGAGGGTCGCCGCTTCGAAGCGCGGCGCCCAGCCGGGGCTGTCGATCAGGATCGGCAGTCCGGGCCAGGTCTTCGGCAGGCGCGGCGTCGCGCCCTCGGGGATCGCCTTCACCTTCAGGCTGCCCGCGCCGCAGCCGCCGTCCGGCTCCAGCACCACCCAGTGGCTGTGCCAGCGCGCGCCGTCGTTGTCGAGGGTGCCGTCGCCGTCTTCGTCGAAGAGCGGCGTGTCGTCGAAGTCGGGATGCACGGTTACGGCGAAGGCGAGGATGCCCTGCCCAGCCTCGAAGCCGACAATCGCGGAATCGAGGCCCGTCGGCCAGACGTAGCTCCAGACCGTGGCGCCGCCCAGCGCACCGGCGGCGGCCGGCAGCGCGCTGCCCGCCTCGCCGGCGACGGTGAGCGCGAAGATGAGATCGCGGCCATCGCGGGAAACGCTGGCGCGGACCAGGTCGAGGGCGGGATCGGCGGCGTTGCCGGCAGCGGTCGTGATCTCGTCGCCGAGCGCGACAGCCGGCAGCAGGGTGGAGAGGGCAAGGAGGGCGAGAGGGCGCATGGTCATCCCCATTAGTAGCGACTCGATACCAATGTCACAGCGCGTGGCCCTTGCCTAGATACTTTCGACTCGCTACTAAAATCCCCATGAGCGATCTCCCGGCGTCGGCCGGCGATGAGGCTGCGGAGTACATCGAGCGCCTGGGCCGCCTGCTGGCCAGCCGCGAGCACGCCGCCGGCCTCAATCCCAGCCAGTGGGAAGCGCTGCGTTTCCTCGCCCGCGCCAATCGCTTTTCGCGCACCCCAAGCGGGCTCGCGCTCTATCTCGGCGCGACCAAGGGAACGGTGTCGCAGACCGTGGCCGCGCTGCGGCGCAAGGGGCTGGTCGAGGCGGAGCGCAGCAGCGCCGACAAGCGCAGCCTGCGGCTCAGGCTCACCGCCGCCGGACGCCAGCTCATGGCGCGCGATCCGCTGCTCGGCTTCGCGCTCGCCATCGACAGCCAGGGGACGCAGAGCGCGGACTGCCTGCGCGAGGCGCTGGCCCGGCTGCTCGGCGCCTTGCAGCGGCAAAACGGGCTGCGCCCCTTCGGCCTTTGCCGCACCTGCCGGCACTTCGGCCGTGGCGAGGGTGCCGAGCCGGTGCGCAGGCCGCACCGTTGCCGCTTGCTCGAGGTCGATCTCGCGGAGTTCGAAGCCGGGCAGCTCTGCAGCGAGCAGGATGCCGCCTAGCAGCGCCGTCGATTGCACGGAATTCATCAAAGCGCTGCGGCTTTTTAACCGAGACGACTGGAGCGGCGGCGGTGCCATGCCATATTCCTGCCATGGCGCCGGCGCCTCTTCGCCCGCGCCACCACTCCTCGCAGGACGGTCCATGCCGCGTTGGCTCTCAGCACTCCTGTCACCGGCGCTGCTCGCGCTCGCGCTCGTGCATCCCGCCGCTGCCAAG
>DATEDK010000088.1:0-6622 GCA_035281685.1 Kiloniellales bacterium
CGGCAGGCGCATCCTCTTCGAAGGCGCGCAGGGGGCCATGCTGGACGTCGACCACGGCACCTATCCCTACGTCACCTCGTCCAACACCGTGGCCGGCCAGGCCTGGGCCGGTGCCGGCTTCCCGCTGACCAAGACCACCTACGTGCTGGGCATCACCAAGGCCTACACCACGCGCGTCGGCAGCGGGCCGTTCCCCAGCGAGCTGACCGATGCAACGGGCGAGCTCCTGGGCCAGCGCGGCCACGAGTTCGGCGTGGTGACCGGCCGCAAGCGCCGCTGCGGCTGGTTCGATGCCGCGCTGGTGCGCCAGGCCGTGAAGGTCGGCGGCATCGACGGCATTGCGCTCACCAAGATCGACGTGCTGGACGGCTTGCCGGAGCTGAAGATCTGCACCGGCTACGAGATCGACGGCCTGGGCGTCGACCATCTGCCGGCGCTCTCCGCGCTGCAGGCGCGCGCCAAGCCGGTCTACGAGACGCTGGAAGGCTGGAGCGAGTCGACCCGGGGAGCCCGCTCCTGGGCCGAGCTGCCGGCCACCTGCATCAAGTACGTCCGCCGCCTGGAGGAGCTGATCGAGGCGCCGGTGGCGCTCCTCTCCACCTCACCGGAGCGGGACGACACGATCCTGGTGAAGGATCCGTTCCAGGGGTAATTCGCTCCCTCCCCCATGCTGCGCATGGGAGAGGGAGTTACTCCGCCGTCCCCGGCGGATCGAAGGCGCGGATCGGCGGCAGGTTGCCGGCGAAGCGCTCGACCTCGACGGTCGTCAGCTGACCGGTGCAGCCCTGTGCCAGGCGGGAGGTGCCGACGTCGCGCGTCAGCACGTTGGGATTGCCGTGCACGCAGAGCGGCTTCTCCGCCTGGGGGTCGTCCGGGTCGTACCAGGCGCCGGTCGGCAGCTGCACGACGCCCTCGCGGATGTCGCCGCTCAGCCGCGCGGTGGCGAGGCAGGCGCCCCGCGCGTTGTGGAGGCGCACGATGTCGCCCTCCCCGATGCCGCGCCGCGCCGCGTCCTTCGGATGGATGGTCATGACCTCGCGGCCGCGCCGCTTGGCCGCCTCGCTGTGGCCACCGAAGTCGAGCTGGCTGTGCAGGCGTGTCGGCGGCTGGTTGGAGACGAGGTGCAGCGGGTGACCCGCGCCCGGCACGTCCGTGGGCTGGATCCAGACCGGATGGCCGGGGCAATCGTCGTAGCCGAAGCCGGCGATCGTGCTGGAGGTGATCTGGATCTTCCCGCTCGGCGTGGGCAGCGGCGTGGCCACCGGATCGCGGCGGAAGCTGCGCAGCAGGCCGCCGTCGTCGGGATGCTGCGGCAGCTCCAGCTCGCCGGCCTGCCAGAAGCTCGCGAAATCCGGCGCCTCCAGGCCCTTCTCGACCAGCGCCTGGCGCGTGGTCTCGTACAGGTGCTCCAGCCACTCGCGCGCACTGCGGCCTTCGGTGAAGGCCTGCTCGCGGCCCAGCCGCGCCGCGAGCGCGGTGAAGATCGCATAGTCGTCGCGCGCCTGGCCCTGCGGCGGCGCCACCTGGTGCATCGCCACCATCAGCGGGTCGGCCGAGGTGGCGGCGATGTCCTCGCGCTCCAGGGTCATCGTGCAGGGCAGCACGATGTCGGCGTGGCGCGCCGTGGCGGTCCAGGCGAAGTCCTGCACCACCAGCGTGTCGACGCGCGCGAAGGCGCGCCGCAGGCGGTTCAGGTCCTGGTGATGGTGGAAGGGATTGCCGCCCACCCAGTAGACCAGCCGGATGTCGGGATAGGTCAGGCGCTGGCCGTTGTAGTCGAAGGGCTCGCCGGGGTGCAGCAGCATGTCGGCGATGCGCGCCACGGGGATGAAGGCCTTGACCGCGTTTTCGCCCTGCGGGAAGGCCTTGATCGGCACCGCCGTCGCGCGACGCCCATAGTGCGCCAGCGTGCCCAGCGCGTAGGCGTAGCCGCCGCCAGGCCTGCCGAGCTGGCCCAGCATCGCGGCCAGCACGAGCGCCATCCACACCGGCTGCTCGCCGTGCTCGGCGCGCTGCAGCGCGTGCGCCACCACGATCAGCGAGCGCTTGCCGGCAAGGCTCAGCGCCAGCTCGCGGATCACGTCGCCAGCGAGGCCGCAGCGCTCGGCCGCCCAGGCGGCGTCCTTCGGCTGGCCGTCGCTGCGGCCCAGCAGATAGTCCTCGAAGACCGCCCAGCCCTCGCAGTAGCGCTCCAGGAAAGCGCGGTCGTGCAGGTCCTCGGTCGCCAGCGTGTGCGCCAGGCCCAGCATCAGGGCGACGTCGGTGCCGGGGACGACCGGCAGCCACTCGGCCCCGACCTCGGGCGGCAGGTCGCTTCGCTGCGGACTGACGCAGACGAAGCGGCAGCCGCGCTGGGCGGCGCGCCGCATCGCGCCAGGCTCGACGTGGCGGCTGACGCCGCCGCCGGCGATCATGGAGTTCTTCACGGCCATGCCGCCGAAGGCGACCAGCACTTCGGTTTCCCGCTCGATCTGCTCCCAGGTGACGGCGCGGCGGTTCACCTGCTCCGGCGGCCCCACGATGTGCGGCAGGATCACCTCGGCGGCGCCGGCGCTGTAGCTGTTGACCGACCGCACATAGCCGCCCAGCGCCATGTTGAGGAAGCGGTGCAGCTGCCCCTGCGCGTGGTGGAAGCGGCCGGCGCTGGCCCAGCCGTAGGACCCGCCGAAGATACCCTCCAGGCCGTGGCGGTCGCGCACGCGCGCGAGCTCGCCGGCCACGAGGTCCAGCGCGCGATCCCAGTCGATCGGCACGAACTCGTCGCGCCCGCGGCGCGCGTCGGCGCCTGGTCCCCGCTCCAGCCAACCGCGCCGCGCCATCGGCTGCAGGATGCGCGCCCGATGCGTCAGCGCCGCCGGGAAGTTCTCAAGGATGGGGCTCGGCGCCGGATCGCGCGGATGCGGCTCCACCACCAGCCGGCCGTCGCGCCAGCCGGCACGGAACACGCCCCAGTGCGCCGCATGGGGCTTCATCGTGGGGTCGAGCTTGGCGTCGTCCATGCGATCCTCTGAAGACTGGGCGCCGAGCTTACTCCCGCGGTGCCGGCTGCGCCAAAAGCGAAGGCCCCGCCTGCATCGCTGCAAGCGGGGCCCTCCGTCTGACTGCCGACTGTGGAGGCTCAGGCCTCGACCAGCTTCTCCTCGATCGCCGCGTTGCGCATGGCGCGCTGCAGCTTCTCGAAGGCGCGCACCTCGATCTGGCGCACGCGCTCGCGGCTGATGCCGTACTCCTGCGAGAGCTCCTCGAGCGTCGACGGCTCCTCCTTCAGGCGGCGCTCGGTCAGGATGTGCCGCTCACGCTCGGTCAGCGTCGCCATGGCGGTGTTGAGCAGCCGCCGGCGCTTGCCAAGCTCCTCGCTGTCGGCGAGGCGCTCCTCCTGGTCCTGCGTCTCGTCCACCAGCCAGTCCTGCCACTCGCCGTCGCTGTCGGCGCGCAGCGGGGCGTTCAGGCTGTGGTCGGGCGCCGCCAGTCGGCGGTTCATCTGCACCACGTCGTCCTCGGGCACGCCCAGCGTCGTGGCGATCTTCTTCACGTCCTCCGGCTTGAGGTCGCCTTCCTCGATCGCCTGCAACTGACCCTTCAGGCGCCGCAGGTTGAAGAACAGCTTCTTCTGCGCCGCCGTGGTGCCCATCTTCACCAGCGACCAGCTGTGCAGGATGTATTCCTGGATCGCCGCGCGGATCCACCACATGGCGTAGGTCGCCAGGCGGAAGCCGCGGTCCGGGTCGAAGCGCTTGACCGCCTGCATCATGCCGACGTTGCCCTCCGAGATCAGCTCGGAGAGCGGCAGGCCATAACCGCGGTAGCCCATGGCGATCTTCGCGACCAGGCGCAGGTGGCTGGTGACCAGCTTGTGCGCGGCCTCGCTGTCGCCCTTTTCCTGCCACCGCTTGGCGAGCAGGTACTCCTCGTCCTGCTCCAGAAGCGGGAACTTCCGGATCTCCTGCAAATAACGGCCCAGGTTGCCTTCGCCAGCCAGGACCGGGAGTCCGACATTGGCCATTTGAAACCTCCTCACCGGGGCGTCTCTTCCCGGCCTACGCCGGCCCGCGCCCCAATTCCGACTACGTTGGTCTTAATTAAACTACAGGGCGTCGAGTTCTTCCATCAAAGATTCTTGATCCCTTGGCATAGCTGATTGGAAGAACAGCCATACCTTGGACCTGGGATGATGAAATCCCAGGCTGGCCGCGTGGAGGGCCTGTCTCGGGAACCCCTGGACCGCCGCGCGGGCGGCCGTCGGCAAAGCCCCCAACCTTGCCTTGGTGATACGTCCGTAGAGGGGGTCGCCGATGAGCGGATGGCCCTTGGCGGCGAGGTGGACGCGGATCTGGTGGGTGCGTCCGGTCGCCAAGCGGCACTCGACGAGAGAGATCTGTCCGGCAACCATCGATTTTGCCACCCTGTAGTAGGTCAGCGCTTCCTTGCCCCCCTTCGCAACGACAGCCATCCGTTGGCGGTTCCTGGGGTCGCGACCGATCGCCCCGCTTATGCTCCCCGACGCCGGGCTGGGCGTGCCCCAGACCAGCGCCTGGTAGAGGCGCTCGATGGTGCGGGCCTGGAACTGCCGGGTCAGGTCCTGGTGCGCCAAGTCGTTCTTCGCCGCGACCAGCAAGCCGCTCGTGTCCTTGTCCAGCCGGTGCACGATCCCAGGACGGCCGACGCCGCCGACGCCCGACAGGCTGGCGCCGCAATGGGCGATCAGCGCATTGACCAGGGTACGGTCCGGGTTCCCCGGAGCGGGGTGGACCACCAGCCCGGCCGGCTTGTCGACGACGATCAGGTCCGCATCCTCGTAAACGACCGTGAGCGCGATGGCCTGAGCCTCGGGCTCGGCCGGACGAGGCTCCGGCAGGAAGATGGCGAAGACTTGGCCGGGTTTGACCCTCGCCGAGGGCTCCCGTAGGGTCCGGCCGCCGAGTGCCACCGCACCCTCCTCGATCAGCGCCTTCAGGCGCGAGCGCGAGAGGCCGGGCGCGGCCTCGGCCAGCGCCGCGGCCAGGAAACGGTCGGCGCGCTCGCCCGCCGCCGCCTCCGGCACGGTCACACTGAAGCTTCGGGGTCCGTCGTCCTTGTCCGCCACCTCGCCCCCTCACGCAGATCGCCCATCCAGATTATCGCAGCGCGGGCCGCACTTCCGCCTGAAGCTCCTGGTCATCGGCATGGGCGTGGTGCTCGTGATCGGCTTCTTCGTCGTCGTGGTGACCCTGGTCGATCGTCTCTCCAACCCGCGCGAGGCCAAGCGCCTGGGCGACGTTGCGATCATCGTGCCGGCGGGCTGCCAGCTCGCCGACGCGTGGAGCCAGGACGAGCGGCTCTACCTGCGCTACGCCGGCGAGGCCTGCGGCCTGCTCGTCGTGCTCGATGCCGAGAGCGGCGGCGAACTCGCCCGCTACCACGGCAAGACCACACCCTGAGCGAGGTACCGCGATGGATTTCCGTTCCGACAACGTGCACGGCGCGCATCCCAAGGTGCTGCAGGCCCTGGTCGAGGCCAACGCCGGGCCGGCCAGCTCCTACGGCGACGATCCCTGGTCGGAGCGCCTGCGCGACAAGTTGCAGCAGGTGTTCGAGCACGAGCTCTGGGTGCTGCCGGTCACGACCGGCTCGGCCGCCAACTCGCTGGCGCTGGCCGCGCACGTCCAGCCCTGGCAGGCGGTCTATTGCCACCACGAGTCGCACATCAACGTCGACGAGTGCGGCGGGCCGGAGTTCTTCACCGGTGGCGCCAAGCTGATCGACCTGCCGGGCGAGGGTGCCAAGATCGCGCCGGAGACGGTTGAGCGCGCGATCGTCGGCGAGGGCTTCGTGCACGCGGTGCAGCCCGGCGCCATCTCGATCACCCAGGCGACCGAGATGGGCAGGGTCTACCAGCCGGCGGAGATCGCCGCGCTGTCCGCGGTCGCCAAGCGCCACAAGATGATCCTCCACATGGACGGCGCCCGCTTCGCCAACGCGCTGGTCTCGCTCGGTTGCACGGCGGCCGAGATGACCTGGAAGGCGGGTGTGGACGCGCTCTCCTTCGGCGCCACGAAGAACGGCTGCCTGATGGCCGAGGCAATCATACTGTTCGACGGAGCAAAGGCGGACGAGCTCGCCTACCGGCGCAAGCGCGCGGGCCAGCTCCTCTCCAAGATGCGCCTCGCCTCGGCGCAGCTCGTGGCCTACCTCGAGGGCGATCTCTGGCTCGCCAACGCGCGTCACGCCAACGCGATGGCGCGGCGCCTGGCCGAGGGTCTGTCGCGCATCGGCTTGCCGCCGCTCTTGCCGGTCGAGGCGAACGAGCTCTTTGTGCGCCTGCCGAAGGTGGCGGCGAAGGCGCTGCAGGAGGCGGGCTACCGCTTCTACGACTGGGCAGCGCTGGGGCCGGACGCCTGGCGGCTGGTGACCGCCTTCAACACCGAGGAGCGCGCCGTCGACGGCTTCCTCGCCGCCGTCAGGCAGGCAAAGGCCGCGTAGACCGCTCATTGGATGTTTGCTCGCCGCGGCACGATCCGTGCATCCTGTGCGGGATGATGACGTCCAGCGAGTCTAGACCGCGCTCTCCCAGAGCTGACGAGGCGTCCGACGAGTCGCCGGCACTGCCGGAGGACCTTCGCCCCTT
Organism: Kiloniellales bacterium; assembly: GCA_035281685.1. GTDB lineage: Bacteria > Pseudomonadota > Alphaproteobacteria > Kiloniellales > JACOMY01 > DATEDK01. Next base: position 6,605 of record DATEDK010000088.1, read on the forward strand.
CGACCAGCCGGCGCTGCG
>DATEDK010000089.1:0-10314 GCA_035281685.1 Kiloniellales bacterium
GTGCGTCGGGTGCCGGCTGCCGAAGCCTAGCGGCTATGCGCGTCGCCATCGTTCTCCACCGCGACTTCCCGACCGGCGGCCTGCAGCGCGATGCACGCGCGCTCGCCCTGGCGCTGCTGCGCCGCGGTCATCAGGTGGCGCTGATCAGCCGCGAGGCGGAGGGCGAGCCGCCGGCCGGCGTCGAGCGCCGCCTGGTCCCCGCTGCCGGGGCCAGCAACCATGCGCGCGACCTCGCCTTCGCCGCCGCCTACCGCCAGGCGCTGCAGCCGGGCGAGCGCGTCGTCGGCTTCGACAAGCTGCCGGGACTCGACCTCTACTTCGCGGCCGACCTCTGCTGGAGGGATCGCGCCGGCCTCCTGCAACGGCTGTCGCCGCGCGGCCGCGCACGCCTCGCGCTGGAGGCAGCGGTCTGCGGGTCAGAGGGGCCGCCGATCGCGGTGCTGACCGCCGAGCAGCGCGCCGGCTACGCCCGCGCCTGGAACCTGCCCCTGGAGCGCTTCCTGCTGCTGCCGCCGCTGCGCGACGCCGCCTATCGCCCCAAGGATGACCAAGGGGATCTCACGCGCGCCGCGGCCCGGCGCGCGCTGGCGCTGCCGGAGAAGGGACCGATCGCGCTCTTCGTCGGACGCGACGCGCAGCTCAAGGGTCTCGATCGCGTGCTGGCGGCGCTGGCCGCGCAAGGCGACGCGGCGCCGCTGCTGCTCTGCGTGGGCGAACCGACCGCGCGTCACCGGCGGCAAGCCGCCGCGCTCGGCGAGCGTGTCGCGCTGCGCGGCGGCGGCGAGCTCGCGCTCTGCTACGCCGCGGCCGACCTGCTGCTGCATCCGGCGCGCCGCGAGGCCGGCGGCAAGGTGATCGCCGAGGCGCTGGGCCACGGCCTGGCCGTGCTCTGCTCTGCCGCCTGCGGCTACGCCGGCTTGGTGGCCGAGAGCGGCGCCGGCGCAGTGCTGCCCGAGCCCTTCCGGCAGGATGACCTGAACCTGCTGCTCGCGCGGGCGCTCCGGCCAGGCCAGCTCGCCTGCTGGCAGGCACGCGCACGCGCCGCCGCACCGCAGCTCTTCGCCGAGGAGGGCATCGAGCATCTCGCCGACATCGTCGAGCGGCTGCCGGCGCGCGCCGCTCCCGCAAGCGCGGCGCGCGGCATTCACGTCGCTGCCGGCGCCGAAGCACTGCTGCCGGCCGATGGCGATGCCTTCGCCTGGCTCTTTGCACTGTCGGGCGAGGGCAAGCGCCGCCAGGCGCGACGCGAGACGCTGGCCGTCACGCTCAATGGCGAGCGCCACTACCTCAAGCGGCACGGCGGCGCCGGCTGGCGAGAGCTGGCGAAGAACTGGCTGACGCTGAAGCCGCCGGTACTGGGCGCCGGCGAGGAGTGGCGCGCGCTGAACGGCCTCGCGGCGCTGGAGATCGCGGCACCGCGGGCGCTCGTCTACGCGGCGCGTGGCCTCGACCCCTCGCGCCGGCGCTCGGCGGTGTTGATGGCCGCGCTGCCGGCGGGCGAGGCGGTCGAGGACCGGGTGCAGCGGCCGCCCGCGCTGACGACGCGCGAGCGCCACGCCCTGCTGCGCCGGATCGCGCACACGGTCCGCCGGATGCATGGCGGCGGCATCGCGCACCGCGACCTCTACCTCTGCCATGTCTTCGAGCTCAGCGACGGCCGGATCGCCTTGCTCGACCTGCACCGCGCCATCCTCGCACGCCCGCTGCCCGAGCGCTGGATCGCCAAGGACCTCGCGGCGCTTGCCTGGTCCTCGCTGCCCTATGGCCTCAGCGGACGCGACCGCCTGCGCTTCCTTTCCGCCTATCACGGCCTGCCGCTCAGGATCGCAGCGCGGCGCTTCGCCGGACTCTGGCGCGACGTCGATCGCCGGATCGCCGGCCTTCAGGCGCGCGGACGGCGGATGTCCGGATGACGCAGGCCGACGAGGCCGCGCAGGTACTTGCGCAGATAGCGCCAGCGCAGCGCGAGCCCGGGCGCCCGCTCGAAGGCGCGCTTGTAGAAAACGCGCGCCTCGCGGTCGCGGCCCAGCCGGTGCAGGTCGCGGAACACCGATAGCCAGGCGGCGGCGAGCGCGCGCTGTTTCAGCGGCTGCACCGCTGGCGACACGATCGCCGGATCGAACATCAGATCGACCATGCGCTCGACGCTGAAGTCGCGCCACTGCGCGCGCTCGTTCACGCGCGCCGGCTCCAGATGGTAGCGGTAGAGCGGCTCGACGAGCGAGATGGTCCTGGTCGAGCCCAGCGCGCGGGCGAAGAAGACGTTGTCCTCGGCGAAAGGGAGCTCGGGCGGAAAGCCGGTGCGCAGCGCGACATCGCGCCGGGCCAGCACGGCGCCGACGCCGAGGCTGCGCCGTCCGGTCACCAGGAAGGACTCCATGGCAAGCAGCGGGTCCGCCGGCACGGAACGTCCGGCCAGGCGCCGCTCGGCGCCGCCGTTCACGCGCTCCACGCGTCCGCCGCAGAGGAAGCCCGCGCCGGGATCGCGCGCGATCGCCGCGCGCACCAGGGCAACGGCGCCCGGCAGCAGCTCGTCGTCGCTGTCGAGAAAGCCGATCCAGTCGCCGCTCGCGAGCGCGATGCCGCGGTTGCGCGCGGCGCCTGGTCCGGCATTCGTCTGGCGCTCGACCCTGAGCAGACCGTTCCAACGCTTCTGCAGCTGGATCAGCCGCTCCGGCGTGTCGTCGGTCGAGCCGTCATCCACCACGATCAGCTCGTCGCCGGCCTCGAGCTGCGCCAGCACGCTCTCCGCCGCCGCCGCCAGAGAGCTTGCGCGATTGTAGGCGGGCATGACGTAGCTGAGCCGGATCATGCGGCCTCCCTGCCCGCCCCCCGGCGCCGCAGGCTCGCCTGCCAATAGCGGTCGATCCAGCCGCGCAGGATGAGCAGCGACACCAGCCAGGTGACGCCGTAGGTGACGAGCCCGGCGAAAATGACGTCGCTGGCGAAGTGCGCACCTTGCTGGATGCGCGCCCAGCCGGAAACCAGCCCCGCCGCCAGCGCCAGCCAGAAGGCCGGGCGGCGCCAGCGCTCCGGCAGCACGAAGGAAAAGGCCAGGAGCGCGAAGACCATCGCGGCGTGGCCGGAGACGAAAGCGCAGTTCGAGCTGCACTGGTCGGAGACCAGGTAGAACGGCGTGAAGGTGCTGTCGCCGCCGAAGTCAGTGAGCTCGCGCGGCCGCGGCCGGCCGAACACGCTCTTCAGGTAGAGATCCACCACGATGCCCTGGGTCAGGCCGAAGGACACGAGGATGAAGATGGCCTTGCGCGGCGTCATCCAGCCGAGCGGGCGCCGCAGCAGCAGGCTGGCGATGCCGGCAGCCGCGACGACCGCGCTCAAGCCGAGGAAGAATGGCCGGGTGCCACGGTAGAGCCAGTTCCAGGGCCCGCCCTTCAGCTGGAACGCGCCGCCGTTCAGGTCGCGCGCGAAGCTGGAGATCGCAAGGTCGAGCTGCGGCCAAAGGCCGAAGACGAGCGTCGCGGCGATCAGCAGGGAGAGATAGACGACGATGCCGCTCGCCCGCGGCAGCGCCGTCGCGCTCCCCGCCGCAGGCTGGGCGGAGTCATGCGGCATCACTTTGCGGCAGCTGCGTCTGGTAGAGCTCGGCATAGCGTCCGCCCTGGCGCAGGAGCTGGGCATGGCTGCCGCTCTCGACGATGCGGCCCTTCTCCATCACGTGGATCTCGTCGGCGTCGATCACCGTGCTCAGGCGATGCGCGACGATGAGTGTCGTGCGGCCCTTCATCAGCCGCTGCAGCGCCACCTTCACCTGCTGCTCGGCCTCGTTGTCGAGCGAGGAGGTCGCCTCGTCGAGCAGCAGGATCGGCGCGTCCTTCAGCATGGCGCGCGCGATGGCGATGCGCTGGCGCTGGCCGCCGGACAGCCTGATGCCGCGCTGCCCGATGATGGTGTCGAGCCCGTTCGGCAGCGCCTGGATGAACTCGAGCGCGGCGGCGGCGCGGGCGGCGGCCAGGATGTCCGCCTCGCTCGCCTCCGGCCGGCCGTAGGCGATGTTGGCGCGTACGCTGTCGTCGAAAAGGATGGTCTCCTGCGTCACCACCGAGATGGCCGCGCGCAGCGAGGCCAGGGTCACCTCGCGGATGTCCTGGCCGTCGACCAGCACGCGGCCGAAGCGCATGTCGTAGAGGCGCGGGATCAGGTTCAGCAGCGTCGACTTGCCGGCACCGGAGACGCCCACCAGCGCCACCGCACGGCCCGCCGGCACGGCGAGGCGGATGTCGTCGAGTACCGGCTTGCCCTCGTCGTAGGCGAAGGTGACGCTCTCGAAGCGAATTTCGCCGCCGGCGAGCTGCAGCGGCTTCGCGTCCGGGCGGTCGACCACCATCGGCTTCATGGCGAAAGCGGTCATCAGGCGATGGCCCGCCGCCATGCCGGCTTGCATGGAGACGTTGACCGCCGCCAGGCGCTTCAGCGGCCGGTAGGCGAAGATCAGCGCCGCCAGGAAGGAGCTGTAGTCGCCGAAGGTGAGATTGCTGGTGGCGGCCTGATGGGCGCCATAGAACATCGCCGCGGCGATCGCCAGGCCGCCCAGCACCTCGGTCACCGGCGAGGTCAGCGCGCGCACGCGCGACAGCCGGCGCTGCAGGTCAAGGCGCGTGCCGATCACCCGGGCGACCCGCTCGTACTCCCGCTGTTCGGCGCCGTAGACCTTCACCAGGCGCTGGCCGTCCAGGGACTCGGTGATCGCTGCGGTGAGGTCGCCGTTGTTCTGCAGCATCTGCTCATGCAGCTTGCGCGTCCGCACGCCGATGCGACCCACGCCCCACAGCATCAGCGGCATGACGACGAAGGCGACGACCGAAAGGACCGGATCGCGCGACACCATCACCCCGAAGAGGAAGATGAACATCAGGATGTCGCGCGCCACCGCCAGGATGGTGCCGGAAACCGCGCCCTGCACGGCGCCGGTGTCGCTCATGCAGCGCGACAGCAGCTGGCCGTTGTGCATCTTGTTGCGGAAGGCGGCGTCCGATTCGGTGAAGTGGCGGAACAGATCGAGCTGCAGCTTGGCGATGATCTGCTGGCCGACGCTCTGGATGATGATCGACTGGAAGTACATCGCCACGCCGTTCACCAGGACGACGCCGATCACCAGGAACGGCACGAGGCGGCCGAAGCTGCTTCCGCCATCCCCGAAGATGTCGTCGACCGCCGGGCCCGCCAGCCAGGCGAGCGCAGCCGCGGCCGCCGCGGTGACCGCCATGAAACAGGCCGCCGCGACCAGGCGCCAGAAATAGGGCCTTACGTAGGTCTTCCCGAGCCACCGCAGGATCGGCCGGTTCTCAGCCGACAGAATGAAGGCCTTGCGCTGCGACAACTAATGCCCCCTCACCGATGCGGGTGCGCTCACGGCTTGATCATGCCATACCTCGCTGTTGTATGATTGTTAAGGGGTATCTTCGGCCGGGGCGTGGGCCGGACCGAATGCCGCAAGCGACAGAGGGTCATGAAACCGGTCAAGGTTGCCGTCGTTGGCGTGGGCTATTTCGGCAGCCGGCACGCCGCCACGTGGAAAAGCCTGCCGCAGGCACAGGTGGTGGCGCTCTGCGACGTCAGGCAGGAGCGCGCCGCCGAGGCGGCCCAGAAGCTGGGCGCGCTCGTCGTCACGGACTACCGTGCGCTGCCGGCCGAGGTCGAGGCGGTCTCGATCGCGGTGCCGACACGCAACCATTTCCGCGTGGCGCGCGACCTGCTCCTCGCCGGCAAGCATGTGCTGGTGGAAAAGCCGATCACCGCCAACCTGAACGAGGCCGACGAGCTCGACCGCGTGGCCAGGCAGCAGGGCCTGGTGCTGCAGGTCGGCCACCTCGAGCGGTTCAATCCCGGCGTGATGGCGCTGCACGACATCCTGGACCGTCCGCGCTTCATCGAGTGCCGGCGCATCTCGCCGTTCCAGGATCGCGGCACCGACGTCAACGTCGTGCTCGACCTGATGATCCACGACCTCGACCTCGTGCTGTCGATCGTGCGCTCGCCCTTGGACCAGATCGAGGCGATCGGCGTGCCGGTGCTGTCCGAGGCCGAGGATATCGCCAACGCCCGGCTGCGCTTCGCCGACGGCTGCACGGTCAACATCACGGCGAGCCGCGTCTCCTGGAAGAAGGAGCGCACCATGCGCATCTTCCAGCCGGACGCCTACATCCTGCTCGACCTGATCGAAGGCAAGCTCGCGATCACCAGGAAGCAGCTCGATGCCACCGCGGCCGGCCTGCCGCTGCTGACGCACGAGGAGGAGAAGTTCACCACCGGCGAGAACCTGAAGCGCGAGTTCGAGAGCTTCATCGATTGCGTGCGGCACAAGCGCCAGCCGCTGGTCACCGCCGCCGACGCCAGGCGCGCGCTCGCCGCCGCGCTGATCATCACCGAGCAGCTCCGCTCCTGGCGCGATCGGCTCGGCATCGAGCCGGCGCCGCTGCACGAGGCGCCGATCCGCGCGGGACGAGCGTAGCTCTTTCCCTCTCCCATGCGCAGCATGGGGGAGGGTCAGGGAGGGGGTGTCGACAATCGAGCTGCTTCGTCGAAACCCCCTCCCCAAGCTTCGCTGGGAGAGGGGCTGACTACACCCGCTTGACCGCGACGACGGCGTTGAGTCCGCCGAAGGCGAAGGAGTTGGAGAGGCCGGCTTCGACCTCCTGTCGGCGCGCTTGGTTCGGCAGGTAGTCGAGATCGCAGGTCGGGTCGGGCGTCAGGAAGTTCGCGGTCGGCGGCAGGATGCCCTGCTCGACCGACTTCACCAATGCCACCATCTCGATCGCCCCGGCGCCGCCCAGCACGTGGCCGTGCATCGACTTCGTCGAGCTGATCGCGAGCTTCTCGGCGTGAGCGCCGAAGGCGATGCGAAGGGCCTTGGTCTCGATCACATCGTTGATCTGCGTGCCGGTGCCATGCGCGTTGATGTAGCCGACCTGCTCGGGTGCCAGGCCCGAGTCCGAGAGCGCGTCCATCATCGCAGCGGCCGCGCCATCGGCTGAGGGCTGCACGATGTCGCCCGCGTCCGCGCTCATGCCGAAGCCGGCGAACTCGGCGTAGATCCGGGCGCCGCGCGCCTTGGCGCGCTCCCAATTCTCCAGCACGACGATGCCGCCGCCCTCGCCCAGCACCATGCCCTTGCGCTCCTTCGAGAAGGGGCGGCAGGCGTCGGGCGCCAGCACGCGCAGTGCCTCCCAGGCGCGCATCGAACCGTAGGTGATGCAGGCCTCGCTGCCGCCAGCCAGCGCCATCTCGACGCGACCGCTCTTGACCATCCAGTAGGCCTCGCCCAACGCATGGTTGGACGAGGCGCAGGCGCTGGTGACGGCGAAAGCCGGGCCGGTGATGCCCAAATCCATGGAGATCTGGCTGGCGCCGGCCGAGGCCATGAGGCGCGGAATCGTCAAAGGATGCGCGCGCGGCGTATTGCGCGCGTAGAGCCGTTCGAAGCCCTCGTCGAAGGTGGTCATCCCGCCGAGGCCGATCCCGGTGACGACGGCGATGCGGCGCGGCGCCTCTCCCGGCAGGACCAGCCCGGCATCCTTCGCCGCTTCCCGCGCGGCCACGACGACGAACTGGGAGAAGCGGTCCAGCATCGTGTTCTGACGATCGTTGAAGTGCCTCTCCGGCACGAAGCCCTTCACCTCGCCCACCAGCTTGGCGTTCAGCCTTTCGGGCTGCACGAGAGTGATTTCGGCGAGACCCGGCCGGCCGGCCGCCAACGACTCCCAGGTCGAGGCAACGTCCTGGCCGAGGGCGGAGATGCAACCCAGCCCGGTGATCGCTACACGATGCATGGAGCTCAACTGGCCTTGGCCTGCTTTTCCTCGACCAGGCGCGCAACGGCCGCGGTCACGTCGCCGAGCGTGGTCAGCTTGAAGTTCTCGCCTTCCTGCGGGACGTAGATGTCGAAGGTCTCCTCGATCTGGAAGATCGTCTGCATGAGGTCGATCGACTCGATCTTCAGGTCCTCGAGACGGCTCTCCAGGGTCAACGTCGAGCGGTCGAGCCGGCACTCCTTGGCCACAATGTCGAGAACCTTGCTTTCGATCTCAGTCATCAGCAGCCTTTCCCTTGCCCGCCGCGGCGTGGCCAAGACCTAGCACAGCCGGTGGTACTGGAACCACAGCCGGTCGGATTCGCTGCGCTACCGCGGTCCCTTGGCAAAGCGCAGCACGAAGACCAGGAACTTGAACAGGAAGCCCTGTTCCAGCGGTCCCCGCCAGCGGCGCCAGACGGGGAGATACTCGAGCTGCCAGAGCAGGGAGAACTGCGCCTCCCAGCGAGACCCGCCCAGGGTGATGGTCAGCCCCATGGGGGCGGACCCTAGCGCCGCCGGGCCCGCCGGCCAAGCCTGGGGCGCCCGGCCTCAGGCGGCGGCGGTCTGCCGCAGTTCGACGGCGACGGGAGGTGCCTGGCGCAGGGTCTGGTAGACGACGCAGTAGCGCTCGGTCAGCTTCAGGAGCGTCGCCCGCTGTTCGTCGCTGAGGTCGGCATCGAGCTCGAAGGTCAGGCGGATGTCGCGGAAGCCGACCGGCGCGTCCTTGGCGACGCCCAGCGTGCCGCGGAAGTCGAGCTCGCCTTCGGCATGCACCGTCCCGCCGCGCAGCTCGTAGCCGAGCGCGGTCGCCACCGCCTTCAGGGTCACGCCGGCGCAGGCGACCAGCGCCTGCAGCAGCATGTCGCCCGAGCAGGCGGAAAAGCCGTCGCCGCCGGTGGCCGGGTGCAGTCCGGCCTCGACCAGAGCGCGCCCGGTCTCGACGCTGCAGGTCAGCCCCTCGCCGGTGAGATCGCCCTCGGCGTGCAGAGTGATCAGCGCCGCCCTGGCATCCTCGCGGTAGCGCGCCTTGATCGGCGCCTGCAGCGCCTTCAGTTCCTCGCTGTTCATCCTGCTCTCCCTCAAACCAGGCGAAGCTGGCGGATGATGGTGTCCTTGAGGCCGAGGAAGCCAGCCTCCGAGCGCGCCCGGGGCCGCGGCAAAGCGACATCGTGCACGCCCACCACCCGGCCGGGCTGGCCGCGCAGCACGACGATGCGGTCGCTGAGCGCTACCGCTTCCTCGATGTCGTGGGTGACGAAAACCATGGTGAAGCCGCCGTCCTGCCAGAGCTCCAACAGGTGCTCCTGCAGGTTCTGCCGGGTGAAGCTGTCGAGCGCGCTGAACGGCTCGTCCAGCAGCAGGAGGCGCGGCCGGCGCACCAGCGCCCTCGCGATCGCGGCGCGCTGCGCCATGCCGCCGGAGAGCTGATGCGGCCAAACGTCCGCGAAGCGGCCGAGGCCGACCTTGGCCAGCACGGCGTCGATCAGCCGGTCCTGCGCGTCACGCGACAGGTCGAGCAGCGCCAGGCGCACGTTCTGCCGCACCGACATCCAGGGCAAGAGGCGCGGCTCCTGGAACACCAGCCCCACGTCGCGCGAGGGCGCCGCCACTTCCACCCCGGCGATGCGAACACGGCCGGTGCTGGGTTTCTCCAGGCCGGCGACGATGCGCAGCAGGGTGGATTTGCCGCAGCCGCTGGTGCCGACCAGGGTGACGATCTCGCCCGGCTCGACCGAGAGGTCGACGGCTTCCAGCGCCAGGTGCGGCTGTCCGCCCTGCGGCGCGTAGTGTTTGCTCACTCCAGCGATCTGCAGCATCGGTTCGCCCATCAGCGTCCCATGGTGGAGAAGGAGTCCTGCCAGGTGAGTGCGCGGCGCGCGCCCCAGGCAAGCAGGCTGTCGGTCAGCTTGCCGACGATCGCGAAGAGCACCAGCGAGCCGATGATCACCTGCGGCCGGCCGGTCATCTGGCCGTCCAGCATCAGGAAGCCCAGGCCCTTGCTGGCGCCCATCAGCTCCGCGGCGATCACGAACATCCAGCCCAACGCCAGGCCGGAGCGCAGGCCGGTGAAATAGGACGGCAGGGTCGCCGGCAGCAGCACGCGCCAGATCAGCTGCTTGCGGCTGAGGCCATAGACCTGGCCGACCTCCACCAGTTTGCGGTCGGTCGCAAGAATGCCGGTCATCAGGTTGAGATAAATCGGGAAAAACACGCCGACGGCGATCAGCGTGATCTTCGACAGCTCGAAGATGCCGAACCAGAGGATGAAAAGCGGCACCCACGCGAGCGAAGGCACCGCCTTCAGCGCCTGGAACGTCGGATCCAGAATTTGGCGGGCGAGCCTGCTGTAGCCGGTGAGCGCCCCGAGCGCAGTGGCCGCCAGCGCGCCACTGAGGAATCCCCAGAGCACGCGCTTACCAGTGGCCGCGAGGTGCTGCCAGAGCTCGCCGGTCTGGGCGAGCCCATACATCTCCTCGAAGACCGACGAGGGGGCAGGCAAGAGG
>DATEDK010000090.1:0-7922 GCA_035281685.1 Kiloniellales bacterium
ACCTCGGCCTCAAGGGCTGCACGACCTATCGTCCGAGCGAAGTGCGCGGCGCCGTGCTGGCGGCCCAGCCGGTCTCCGTGCCGACCCGCCCCGCACCGGTGGAAGCCGGCGAGGTCGTCTACATGAGCCAGCCGCTGGCGCGGCCGGAGACCTTGCCGGGCCGGACCTACAAGCTGAAGTGGCCGGGCAGCGACCACGCGATCTACATCACGCTGAACGACATCGAGCAGCCGACGACGGACGGCGGCCTGCGCCGGCGGCCCTTCGAGATCTTCGTCAACTCGAAGAACATGGAGCACTACGCCTGGACCGTGGCGCTGACGCGCATGATCTCGGCGGTGTTCCGGCGCGGCGGCGACGTGGCCTTCGTGGTCGAGGAGCTGAAGGCGGTCTTCGATCCGCGCGGCGGCGCCTGGCTCGAGGGCCGCTACGTGCCCTCGCTGCTCGCCGCCATCGGCGGCGTCATCGAGCGGCACATGGTGGAGATCGGCTTCCTCGCGGCCCCCGCCGGCATCGCGCGCGACAGTCTCGCGGCGCGGCAGGTCGTGGGGCTGGAGAGCCCGCCCGCGCAGTGCCCGAAGTGCGGCCAGGCCGCGCTGGTGCACGCCGAGGGCTGCGAGCTCTGCACCAACTGCGGCTACTCGACCTGCGCCTGAGGAGAGGCCCGATGGCCAAGGAGCGCCTTTGCCGGAAGTGCGGCGCGGTGCTGGGCATCGACGACGACCGCTGCCAGCAGTGCGGCGCCGCCAACCCGGTGACGCTGCCCTGGTACGGCCCGATCGTCGGCTTCGCCATCATCGGGCTGATCGTCTACTTCCTGGTCGACCTCTCGGTCTGGGAAGGTATCCTCGACCGGTTGTTCAACTAAGCCCCTCTCCCAGCGAAGCTGGGGGAGGGGATCAAGAGCCCTTCCCGTTCCCCGGCTCGCCCGGCTCGAACCGTCCCGCCTGCTCGGCCTCGATGATGCCGCGGCGGATGGCGCGGGTCTTGCGGAAGTGGTCCTCCAGCACGGCGCCCTCGCCCCAGCGGATCGCGCGCTGCAGCGCGGTCATGTCCTCGGTGAAGCGCTGCAGCATCTCCAGCACGGCTTCCTTGTTGTTGAGGAAGACGTCGCGCCACATCACCGGGTCGGAGGCGGCGATGCGGGTGAAGTCGCGGAAGCCGCCGGCGGAGTAGCGCACCACCTCGCTCTTCTCGCTCTCCTCCAGGCCGGTCGCGGTGCCGACGATGGTGTAGGCGATGAGGTGCGGCAGGTGCGAGGTGATCGCCAGGACCTTGTCGTGGTGCTGCGCATCCATCACCTGGACGCGGCTGCCGCAACCTTCCCAGAGCGAGACGAGGCGGTCGACCGCCGCGCTGTCGGTGCCGGGCGGCGGCGTCACGATGCACCAACGCTTCTGGAAGAGCTCGGCGAAGCCGGCCTCCGGCCCCGAATGCTCGGTGCCGGCAATGGGATGGCCCGGGATGAAGTGCACACCGGCCGGGATATAGGGCCCGACGTCGCGGATGACCGCCTGCTTGACCGAGCCCACGTCGGTGACCGTCGCCCCCGGCGTCAGCCGCTTCTCGATCGCCTGCGCGAGCTCGGCGTAGGCGCCCAGCGGCGTGGCCAGCACGACGAGGTCGGCGCCTTCGACCGCCTTGGCCGGGTCGGCCTCGACGCGGTCGACGAGTTTCAGCCGCAGCGCGGTCGCCCGCGTCTTCTCGGTGCGCGCGTGGCCGACGAGCTCGCCCGCCAGGCCATGGCGACGCACCGCCAGCGCCAGCGAAGAGCCGATGAGGCCGATGCCGAGGAAGGCGATGCGCCGGTAGAGCGGTTCGGTCATCGCCGCTCCTTCCACTCGGCCAGGCTGTCGAGCACGGCCTGCAGGTCCTCCTCGATGCCAATGGTGATGCGCAGCGACTCCGGCAGGCCGTAGCCGCCCATCGCGCGCACCAGGATCCCCTCGGCCTTCAGATGCTCGAGCGCCGACTGCGCGGCCGCCGCGTCGGCCAGGCGCAGCAGCACGAAGTTGCCGGCCGAAGGCGCCACGGTGAAGCCGAGCCGGCGCAGCTGCTCGCTGAACCACGGTAGGAGCTTCGCGTTGTGCCGGCGCGAGGCCTCGATGTGCGCCCGGTCGGCGAGCGCCGCGACGCCGGCGGCCTGCGCGGCGGCGGTGACGTTGAAGGGCCCGCGCACGCGGTTCAGCACGTCGACGATCGCGGGCGAGCCGTAGGCCCAGCCGAGCCGCAGCGCCGCGAGGCCATGGATCTTCGAAAAGGTGCGCAGCATCACGACGTTCTCGGCCGCGTCCACCAGCGCGGCACCGGCTTCGTAGTCGCGGTCGGTCACGTACTCGGCGTAGGCCGAATCGACGGCGAAGAGGACGTCGCGCGGCAGCCCCGCCTGCAGCCGCCGCAGCTCGCTTGCCGTGAGCAGGCTGCCTGTGGGGTTGTTCGGATTGGCGACGAAGACCATCCGCGTGCGGTCGGTCACCCGCTCGAGCAGCGCATCGACGTCGGCGGTGAGCTCGCGCTCGGGTGCCGCGACGGGCGTGGCCCCGGCAGCCCTGGCGGCGATCGGGTAGATGAGGAAGCCGTGCCAGCTGTAGAGCACCTCGTCGCCCGGCCCGGCGTAGGCCTTGACCAGGAGCTGGATCAGTTCGTCCGAGCCGGCGCCGCAGACGATCTGTGCCGCCTTCAGCCCCTCGGCCGCCGCGATGGCCTCGCGCAGCGCACGCGAGTCGCCATCGGGATAGCGGTGCAGGTCGCTCGCCGCGGCCAGGTAGGCCGCGCTCGCCGCCTTGCCGGCTCCCAGCGGATTCTCGTTCGAGGCCAGGCGCACCGCCCGGTTGGCGCGCAGCCGTGCGCCAGCCGGCGGCTTGTGCTCGCCGCCGACGTAAGGCTGCAGCGCCAGGATGCCGGGCCGGGGGCGCGGCACGCTCACGGCTCGACCTGGCTCAGCGGGGCCTTCTCGCCGGCGAGCTCGGCCGGAGTGAGCGGCAGCGCGTAGGCGCCGATCGCCACCACCTGCGCGATGGCCTCGTCCGCCTCGAGGTTCGCCACCTCGGGCGAGTCGGCGGCGAAGAAGCCTTCGACCTCGGTCAGCGTCAGGTGCTGCCCGGGCCCCTCCCAGGACTGCATCTCGACGACGGTGAGGCCGGCATCGCCCATCTGCTTGCGCAGCGTCGATCGGGAGAGCTCCTGCGCCGTCTCGACTACCAGCAGGCTGCGGTCGCGGCCGCTCGGCTCGTTCGGCCCGAGGCTGACCGCGAGCCCCTCGACCGACGGCGCCTCGCCCGGCGCGAAGGGCACCCGGGCGATCACGCGCGGCACGTTCTCGCCGTGACGCGCGATCAGCCGCCACCAGGCCTCCTTGGCGTCGATCGCCGGCAGCGGCAGCAGGCCAAGCGTGGCACTGCCATCGCCCACCGCACGCAGCACGGAGGACGGGGTCTCGAAATGCAGGATCGGCGTCATCTGGCCGTAGAAGGCCCGCGCGGTCTGGAACAGGGCATCGTGCTCGCGGTTCGCCAGCACGGCGACGCTGAAGGGACCCTGCAGCGCCGTGTTGGCGCTGATGATCTCGCGCCAGATGCGGGCCACGATCGCGCGGGGAAAGGGTCCTTTGTGCCGGGCGACCAGGCGGCGCAGGATCGCCGCCTCGCGCGCCGGACGCACCGTGCCGCTGCCGCCCGGCTTGCTCGCGGCGATGCCGGCGGTCAGCTCGGCGCGCTGCATGAGCAGGTCATGCAAGGCGTCGTCGATCCGATCGATCTCCCGGCGGAGATCGGCGAGGCTCGGCTTCTCGGCGGGCAAGGTTGGCAACCCCAGGTGCTGGCCAGTCAGGCTCGATGCCGCAGGCGGCCGCTAGACATAGACTTTGGCCCTGGCAGCGTAAAGCGTCCCCCTCGCCGCCGTTGACTTCCCCGGCGGCCCCTCCCTAGCTAGGGGCGATGAGCTCGCTTGCCGCCACCGCCCTCAGCAAGGTCGACAGCCTGCCCGGCCACCGTCTGCATCTGGGGCCGGCGGCGGCGCTGCCGCTCGACAGCGGGCAGCGCCTGGCGCCCTTGACGCTGGCCTACCAGACCTACGGCGCGCTGAACGCGCAGCGCAGCAACGCGATCCTGGTCTGCCATGCGCTGACCGCGGACCAATACGTCGCCGAGAAGCATCCGATCCACGGCCGGCCCGGCTGGTGGGCTTTGATGGTGGGCCCCGGCCGGCCGCTCGACACCGACCGCTTCTGCATCATCTGCGTGAACGTGCTGGGCGGCTGCCTCGGCACCACCGGCCCGCGCGACATCAACCCCTCGACCGGCAAGCCCTGGGCCCTCTCCTTCCCGGTCATCACCATCGCCGACATGGTGCGCGCGCAGAAGGCCGTGGTCGACCACCTGGGGATCGAGCGGCTGCTCTGCGTCGCCGGCGGCTCGATGGGCGGCATGCAGGCGCTGCAGTGGGCAGCGAGCTACCCCGACCGCGTGGTGGCCGCCCTGCCGATCGCCTGCTCCTGGCGCCACACGGCGCAGAACATCGCGTTCCACGAGGTCGGCCGCCAGGCGATCATCGCCGACCCCGACTGGTGCAACGGCAACTACCAGCTCGAGGGCAAGAGCCCGAAGCGCGGGCTGGCAGTCGCGCGCATGACGGCGCACATCACCTACCTCTCGGAAAGCGCGCTGCACCGCAAGTTCGGGCGCAAGCTGCAGAACCGGCAACGCATCTCCTATGGCTTCGACGCCGACTTCCAGGTGGAAAGCTACCTGCGCTACCAGGGCTCGAGCTTCGTCGACCGCTTCGACGCCAACTCCTACCTCTACATCACGCGCGCGATGGACTATTTCGACCTCGCCGCCGAGCGCGGCGGCAACCTGGCCGAGGTGTTCCGCGGCACGCCGGTGCGCTTCTGCCTCTGCTCCTTCACCTCCGACTGGCTCTTCCCCACGGCGGAGTCGAAGCAGATCGTGCGCGCGCTGAATGCCGCGGCGGCCGACGTTTCCTTCGTCGAGATCGAGAGCGACGCCGGGCACGACTCTTTCCTCTTGGACGTGCCGGAATTCTTTTCGACCGTGCACGCCTTCATGAACGCGGTGGCGGCGCAGAACGGGCTGCCGACCGCGGAGCTGCGCGCCGACGCGAACCTGGCCGACCCCAGCCAGGACCGCATCTCGTGAAGCGCCGCCGATGAGCGCCGTGACGCCGCTCGACGATCCCGCGGTGCTGGGTCCGCTGCCGGACCTGCGCCCCGACCTCGCCGCCATCGCCGCGATGGTGGAGCCCGGTGCCCGCGTGCTCGACATCGGCTGCGAGGACGGTCAGCTGCTGCAGTTCCTGGTGCGCACCAAGGGCGTGCGCGGCCGCGGGCTGGAGCTGTCGCAGGAGGGCGTCAACGCCTCGGTCCGCCGCGGCCTTTCCGTCGTGCAGGGTGACGCCGACCGCGACCTCGTCGACTACCCCGACCGCGCCTTCGACACCGTCATCCTGTCGCAGACCCTGCAGGCGACGCGCTGGCCGGACCGCGTGCTGGCGCAACTGGTGCGCATCGGCCACCGCGCCGTGGTCTCCTTCCCCAACTTCGGCTACTGGCGGGTGCGCCTGTCGCTCTTGATGCGCGGCCGCATGCCGGTGACGCCGACCCTGCCGCGCTCCTGGTACGAGACGGAGAACATCCATCTCTGCACGATCCGCGACTTCGTCACCCTGGCGGAACAGCTGGGCGTGCGCATCGAGCGCGCGCTCACCCTCGACGCGCAGCACCGCCTGCAGCCGATCCGCTCGCTGCGCCGCGCCAACCTCTTCGCGCAGACCGGCCTCTTCGTGTTGACCAAAGGGTAGGTCACCTCTCAATCCCTGAATTGTCTTCCCGGAAAGCGCGCAGCGCTTGTCCGGGATCCATGGCAAGGGAGGCGCGGCATGCGGTGTTCCGCACATCCCGTTCCATGGATCCCGGCTCTCCCTTCGGTCGGCCGGGAAGACAAGAACCGGGTCCTAGTTCCCCACCACCTGCACCTTGGCCCGCTTGCCGGCCTTCACCGCACCGAGGCCGGTCGGGGCGTAGAGCTGCTTCACCGCCTCGATCAGGTGCACGCCGGCGGCGCGGAAGAGGAAGCGGTGGCCGGCGCGCTCCAGCAGGGGAGCCCAGCGCAGCATCCAGCGCCCGCCGGTCGGCGGCAGGTAGAGTGCGCGGTCCCAGCGCGTCGGATCGAAGAGCTGCTCGCTCAGCAGCTGGCGGAGCTGCGCCAGCGAGTAGGGCCGGCCCCAGCCGAAGGGGGTGCGGTCGCTGCGCGACCAGACACCGCGCCGGCCGGGCACGACAAAGAGCACGCGGCCCTCGCCGGCGGTCACCCGCCAGAGTTCGCGCAGCAGATGGCGCACCTGCTCGCTGTGCTCCAGACCATGCACCACCAGCACGCGATCGAAGGCCATGTCGGGGAAGGGCAGCTCCGTCTCCTCGGCGAGGCAGGCGATCTGCGGGCCGTTCTCCGGCCAGCCGTGCACGCCTTGCGGTGCCGGCATGGCGGCGACCGTCGGGGCCGACCCGTCGCGATAGGGTCTGAGGTAGGGGATCGCATAGCCGTAGCCCAGCACGCGCTGGCCCGCCGCCTGCGGCCAGAGACGCAGGATCGCCTCCAGCACCAGGCGGTGCGCCACCTGGCCCAGGGGCGTTGCGTAGAACTCGCGCAGCTGGGTGACGTCCTGCCACATCGGGGCAGGAGTTTAGTGCGGGACGGCGGTACGCGGAATCGAGGTGAGCACCCCCTCGCCCCGCGGCAGCGGGGAGAGGGAAACGGCTAAGCCGCCGCCCGGATCGCGGCGGCCCTTACCTCGGGGCCGACGTAGGGCTCGAACTGCTTGAAATTGGTCTCGAAACGCTTGGTGAGCTCGCCCACGGTGCGGTCGTAGGCCTGCTTGTCCTTCCAGGTGGCGCGCGGGTCGAGCACCTCGCTCGGCACCTCGGGCACCGCGGCGGGGATCAGGAGCTTGAACTGCGGATGCTCGCGCTGCTCGACGCCGGCGAGGCTGCCGTCCAGCGCGGCCCGCAGCATGGCGCGGGTGTAGGCGATGCGCATGCGCGACCCGACGCCGTAGCTGCCGCCCGACCAGCCGGTATTCACCAGCCAGCACTTCGCACCGGTCTTGGCCATCTTCTCGCCCAGCATCTTGGCGTAGACCGAGGGATGGCGCGGCATGAAGGGCGCCCCGAAGCAGGTGGAGAAGGTCGCCGTCGGCTCCTTTCCCATGCCCTTCTCGGTGCCGGCGACGCGCGCCGTGTAGCCCGAGAGGAAGTGGTACATCGCCTGCTCGGCGGAGAGCTGCGAGATCGGCGGCAGCACGCCGAAGGCATCGGCCGTCAGCATGACGATGTTGCGCGGCTGCCCGCCCAGGCCGGTCGGGCTGGCGTTCGGAATGAAGTCGAGCGGATAGCTCGCGCGCGTGTTCTCGGTGTAGCGCGGATCGTCGAGGTCGACCTGCCGCGTGACGGGATCGAGCACCACGTTCTCCAGCACGGTGCCGAAGCGCCGCGTCGTGGCGTAGATCTCGGGCTCGGCCTCGGCCGAGAGGCGGATCACCTTGGCGTAGCAGCCGCCCTCGAAGTTGAAGACGCCCTTGTCGGACCAGCCGTGCTCGTCGTCGCCGATCAGCGTGCGCGTCGGATCGGCCGAGAGCGTGGTCTTGCCCGTCCCGGAGAGGCCGAAGAAGATCGCGACCCGGCCCTGCTCGTCGACATTGGCTGAGCAGTGCATCGGCATCACGCCCTTCTCGGGCATCAGGTAGTTGAGGAAAGTGAAGACGGATTTCTTGGTCTCGCCGGCGTAGGACGTGCCGCCGATCAGCACGAGCTTCTTCGTGAAGCTCACGAGGATGAAGGTGCCGCTCCTCGTGCCGTCGGTCTTGGGATCGGCAAAGAGGTTCGGCGCGTGCAAGATCGTGAAGTCAGG